>CAZRDD010000333.1:0-5959 GCA_964598675.1 uncultured Parafilimonas sp. | reverse complement strand
AAAACATAACACAGCCCCTGCAGTTGTACGAGGGGGTAAGCACCAACTTTTGCAGCTATGCCGCCCTCAGCTATCTTTTTTTGCACAACAACCCTTTGTTGTATGCACGTACCATGGTAGCCCTGTCCCGCAATGGCGAGGCCACCATACGCAAGGTGCATTTAACCCCCTCCAGCATTTTACACCCGGTGGCAGGGGCATTGATTTTTAAAGGGGCATTAGACATTCGCCCGGCAGACCAGCTTTGGTTTTTATCCCTGGCCGACCATTTTAAAGGCTACCTTAATTTTTTTGCCAGGCGTTACCATAAAGATGGCGATGAAGACAGGCTTTGGGCATCAGTTAACTACGCAAAGTTCAACCGTATGGTAAAGCACCTGCTAAACCTGAAGGTGGAGGCTGCGGGCAGCGACCTCATCCGCCCGTGGATAAGCGATTTGTATACCTACCTGCAGCAACGCATGCAAACCGGCACGGTGGTGCTTTATTTAAACAATACATTCTTGTACAAAAAATCGCACACAACACTAAAGCTGGGCGTGCCCACCCACTATGTGGTGCTGGAAAAAATACGGCAGGATGAAGACGGCACCATTACCATTATTTACTGGGATTATGGAGCCCGCAGCCTGCGGCAGGTAACCCCTGCTTTTTTACGTAAAATTATATTTGGCGTAAGCCATTGCACCTTAAAAAAAGCCAATGGTTAAACGTAATATATTTTATACAATACTGCTGGCCGGTGTGGTGTTGCTTACATCATGCAGTGTATCAAAACACACGTTGTTAAACTACTACACGCAAAACCAGCATGCGCTGGATAGCATAGAGGCAACCTATAAACAACTGTACGCGCAAAAGCCATTCTCCGTTGGGTTTAGCGATAAAGCATTCAACTTTGTATCTGTTACCATTATTACCGACAGCCTTCAATACATTTATGAGTTTAGCGAAGAAGAAGAGCTTAGGATGATGGATACGCTTGCCCGGTACAAGTTTAATGCCATTGCCGTTACAAAACTTATAAGGCAAATGCGTGCGGTGCATTGCACCTGGATAAACAGGCTTGATTATTATGTAAACAACAAGCAGCAGTTTATGGTGTTTTTATCGGCCAGGCCAGTGGCGGTAAATGCCCCTTTTTCCTACAAAAAATATTATATACTGGCCTACTTTCCCGAGCCTCAGTATTTTGATGAAGCAGGCAGGCTGTACGCCAGCAGGCGTAAACGAAAGCTAAGAAAAATTAACAACGAAGTGTACAGTAAGATTAACGATAAGGTATGCTATACCATATCGGAAAACTTTAGGTAACAGTGCCGGTAAAAGACCGGCTATTATAAAACCTCCAGAGAGCCGCTAAAGCTAAGCACTCTTAAGAGCGTGAATGCTTTTTGTTTTTGAAGAATTCTTAAGTGAGCGAGGGTAAGCAATAAACAATTTATCTATGAATAGAAAGTTGCTTGTTTTTAATATTTTTTATTATAGCATAATCATTTTATTAATTACCCGTTTGACATCGAGTGGCGGGGTGGCTTTAGGGTACATGATTCTATTGATGATTTTTTGGGGAGTGGCAATGATATTTTTGATTATTCTATTAGCCACAAAAGCAATCAACCTAAGATCAGCGATGGATAAAGTTGGTGTTTTTTTGGCGACACCAGTGATTTCGATTGTGTTTTTGGTATTTTTTTCCCCATCTCAAGGGGTAGAACCTTTATGCAAAGAAGTGTATTTTGAACAAAACAACCGCCGTTACCTAAAGAAAACATGTGAAAATAATGGCAGAGGTAAAATAATAGAATACTATTTGAGTTTTGATTCAGTGAGTAACGAAACGAATCGTTCAATAGAGGTAATACTAAAAGACAGTACATGGGTTTATCTCTCTCAAAATGGCGACACTGTTAAGACAGTAAAATATAAGAATGATGTTGAGGTAAAATAATCCCTCGCAGACGAGTTTTATATTGAAAAAGCGCATGCGTTTTTCAAAGCTGTGCCACTAATTAAAGAATAGTGAGTTAGTTCTTTAAAAGCTGTTAATGGGGTGATAGCAGGACTATGGCACAAGCCGTTGGGTTGGGTAAAATGCCTTTTGTATAGAGAGTAAGAGGTTTTTAATTTGTATTAATTTGTTTAAGAAGAGTGGGAGCATGTGCCAGTGGAAGACCGGCTATTGGAACACCTCCAGCGAGCCGTTATCGCCAAACTCTCTGGAGAGCAAACGCGCCTTTTTATTCTTGAAGAAGACTTATGCTGGCGGGGTAAAAGTTAGGGTTTAATTATTATTAAACCTGTCTTTGAAAGCGATGGGCGTCATATCGGTTTTGTTTTTAAAAAACTTATTGAACGATTGCGGATATTCAAAACCCAGTTTATAAGCAATCTCTGCCACGGTAAAATCTGTAAGTGAAAGATATTCCTTTGCTTTATCAATAAGCCTCTCACGGATATGCTGCTGTGCATTTTGGCCGGTGAGGCTGCGCAGCATATCGCTCAGGTAACGGGGCGACAGATTTAATGCAGATGCCAGGTGTTCAACAGTAGGCAGGCCAGAAGTTAATCCGCGCTCATTCGTTAGGTAATCATTCAGTAAGTTTTCCAAACGTGTCGGCAGATCGTGGTTTACCGTTCGGCGGGTAATAAACTGGCGTTTGTAAAAGCGGTTACTATAGTTAAGCAGCGTTTCCAGGTGCGAAATCACGATATTCTGGCTAAAATCGTCAATTGGGTTCTCAAGTTCCGCTTTAATGTTCTCCAAAAGGTTTAGGATAATTGTTTTTTCTCTTTCAGATAAGTGCAGGGCTTCGTTACTGTCGTACGAAAAAAAGCCGAACTGTTTGATCTGTTTGCCAAGCGGATGGTTACGTACAAAATCAGGATGAAACAGCAGTGATACGCCAAAATACTCCGTATCGCCGGAGGTGCCAATTAATTGTGACGGGGCGACAAATGTCATCGTCCCGTCATCGAAATCGTAATAGCTTTGCCCATAACCGGTACGCCCTTTCGTTTTCTTTTTATAGGATATACTATAAAAATCAAAAACAAAACTCGAAGGAAGTTGCCCCTTATTTAGATGTATCTGCGTGTTATCAAACAGACTTACTAACGGATGCGAGGGCTCTTTAAGCTCCAGCACCCGGTGCAATTCGATGATGGTATGAAACCGGTAAGGCGGTTTTATTTCTTTCTTCAAAGCTCCCTCATTCAATTTAAAATGAATATACTATAACGAAAACCAATTCCCTCATCAATCTTACAAAATCAACCTCGGCGGTTTGCATTTGGAGGTTGATCTAAAATTGGGCATCATCTTCTATCAAATAACAAAGCTGACAGGTGTAACCCTGGTCCCGGTTCCCTTTCCGGTGAGTGCATGCTGCCACTACATGGCAGCCATTACGCTGAAACAATAGCGCAGTTTCTTTTCCAAATACTGAAGATGCCTCCGTAATCAGTATTGTCTTTTTCATCGCGTTATTTTTCTCCTAAAAATGCCTGTGCCATAAACTTGCGGAACCCTTCATCCCCTAATTGTAACCGTTGCTGGTAGAGTGCTTTTGCATCGTTGCCAGCCAGGTAACGCAACTGATCTTTACCGTCGGTAGCGGCTTCATATACCACTTCTGCAATATTTTTAGCAGGGGTGAAGGCAACGCCATCAACATTAGAGAAAAAGCGATTAAAAAGGTTTTCGTAAGCAGGGTGAAAGGCTTTGTAATACGACCGGTCCATAAAATCGGTTGCTATGGCACCGGGCTCAACTACTTTTATACCCACGTTAATGCTTTTAAGTTCGTAGGTCATACTTTCGCTCCAGCCTTCCAGCCCCCATTTGGTGGCATGATACAATGACGACAGGGGGAACCCAATCAATCCGCCGAGAGAGGTTGTACTGATGAAAAGCCCGGCACCTTTGGAGCGGAAGTAAGGGATAAATGCCCTTGTTACCCGGATTACGCCTAAAAGATTGGTGTTGATCTGCCGCAGCAACTGATCGTCCAACGTTGCCTCCAGTGGCCCGGATATGCCGTAGCCTGCATTGTTGAATACCACATCAACATCAAACTTTTCCGTAACCTGTGCCGTAATTTCTTCAATTTGCCGGGTATCTGTTACATCCAAACGCAAAACGGTAATATTGTTCAGTTGCGTTAACTCCGTTTCTTTCTCGGGGTTTCGCATGGTGGCAATCACGTTCCAGCCTTTTTCCTGAAATAACTTAGCAGTCGCCTTCCCTAAACCAGAAGATGCGCCTGTAATAAAAATGGTTTTACTCATGTTAGCTGCTCTTTTGTTAACACAAAGTTGAGCAATCCTTAAGCCGCAAGTGTATCCCTATTGAGTTTGATTGTATCCGAAATTACGACAGACGAACAAAGCATTTGTTGATTCTGCAAAAGATTGGAAAAACAAGTGCTGGCAATCAAATAATGGCGCATTGACTTGGCGGATAACCATACCGCTTCTTGAATGCAAAGGAGAAATGCGAAAGATCTTCAAAGCCCGCATCCAGGTATACATCCGAAGGTTTACGGCGTTGCACAGCCAATTGATAATGAGCCAATTCCAGGCGTTTTTCCGTCAACCACCTGCCAGGTGCAGTTTTAAATGCAGTTTTAAAATCTTTTTTAAAAGTGGTCAGGCTTCTGCCGGTAAGGTAGCCAAACTTTTCAAGTGGCAAATTAAACCAGAAATTTTGCTCCATAAAAGTGGTCAGATCAATTTTGCCAGGCGCTTCGGTATACGCTAATAGCCCGTCTGTTAATGGATTAATGGCCCTTAATATCCGTATGGCTTCTTCTACCTTAAAAACGGCAATATCTGCGGGTAATGCATCCGATAGTTCAAAATAAGGCTGTAAAGAGTTAAATAAGCTTTGCAGCAAAGGGTGGTCATTAAACACTACTGGTTCGTGGCTGCGCTGTGCCGTTGGTGCCACCCCGTTGTAGAAGTGCTCCAGCCTGTCTTTACGAAAGATGACCGATATGGCTATACACGGCTGACCGTTCAGCGGCAGTTTGCTCATCCGGGCTAGCTGATCTTTAGGGAAGAGAACCGTATCTCCGGCAAAAAAGCGAAAGCTGCGATTGGCTGCAGCAATGCGGATTTCGCCGGAGATAACACGTACGAGCGCAGGTTGCGGAAGCGTCAGCTCCCGGCTATAGTGTGTTTCCTTCTTACAGGAAATAAAAATTTCTGCAACCTCGGCCATTGTGCAATTTTACAACAAATTTAACCGGATTAAACTTTCTGCCGTAGCCACTATAGCTTCTTCAGGCGTCCGTGGCGACCATCCCAGCAAATGAATAGCTTTCGCGCTTGTAAGGTTCATCGGGATACCCAGCAACGGGATCATGCTTTTGACCATCGGATCTTTCAGTGCTGCAATGCGAAGGATAATATTGGGCAATTGCCTTGCTTTTACCTTGTTGGCCTTGCAGCCCAGGTTTGCTTTAAGGATTTTTGCTACTTCTGCCAGCCAAATGCTTTCGCCCCCGGTGGCAATAAAACGCTCGCCTTTGGCATTGGGATTAACCATTGCCAGGAAATGCAGATCGGCCACATCCCGTACATCTACAAAACAGGCGTTGATTTTAGGGCAGCCGCCCATTTTACCGGTCAACAAGTTTTTGACCAGGTAGATGGAATGCGAATAGTCCGGCCCCAGCACCGGGCCCATCACTGCTGCTGGGTTAACTACTGCAAGCTCCATATTGCCACCAGCCTGCGCCATAAATTCCCATGCTGCTTTTTCGGCCAGTGTTTTTGATTTCTGGTAGGCAGGCGCATGGGTGGTATCTGTCCATACCGTCTCATCATAAGGAGCGGTTTGTTTGAGGTGGCCATAAACAATGGCCCCGATAGCCGATGTAAGCACTACGCGTTTTACGCCAGCCTCCCTTGAGGCACGCAGCACGCGCAGCACACCTTCCCTGGCCGGAACGAT
>CAZRDD010000332.1:2758-5966 GCA_964598675.1 uncultured Parafilimonas sp. | reverse complement strand
AACCAGCGCCATAGGGTGTACCTGCACCGCATGGGTTATAATAAACTCCAGCCGCATAAGCCCCACGCCGTTGTTAGGGTAAAACGATAAACCGAAGGCTTTTTCGGGGTCGGCGGCAATAAGCATGGGCATGGTGGTTTCGGGCATTTTAACCGCGCGCAGGTCAAGCTCTTTTTCGTGCCAGGCCAGCGTACCGGCGTAAGCAAAACCTGTTTTGCCTTCGGCACAGCAAACGGTTACCATATCGCCATCCTTAATTTTTTCGGTGGCATTGCCGCAGCCCACCACGGCAGGCACCCCCAGCTCGCGCGCCACAATGGAGGCATGGCTGGTTCTGCCGCCTTTGTTGGTAATAATGGCCGCGGTGTTTTTAAGCACCGCATCCCAATCGGGACTGGTAATATCCGTTACCACAATATCGCCCTTGTTAAGTTTATAGCCCTCCTGCGGCGATTGCAGCAGCCTTGCCCGCCCCGTGGCAATTTTACCGCCAATGGCCTCGCCCTGGGCCAGCACCACGCCCTGCTGCGCCAGCGTATACTCCTTAACCTGCAAAGGGTTTTTACGGCTGTGTACGGTTTCGGGCCGCGCCTGTATAATATACATCTGGCCGGTAAGCCCATCTTTGGCCCACTCAATATCCATGGGTTTATTGTAATGCTCCTCAATGGTAAGGGCCCAGCCCGCCAGGGTGTTTACCTCCTCATCGGTAAGCACAAACTGCGCCCTTTTTTCGGGCGTGGTAACGGTGTTTAAAACGGTATCTTGCCCATTATCGGCATACACCATTGTTTTTTCCTTTTCGCCCAGCACTTTTTGTATAATGGCTTTTTTGCCCAGCCGGTAAGTGGGTTTAAACACCAAAAACTCATCGGGCGTGGCAGCCCCCTGCACAATGTTTTCGCCCAGGCCCCATACCCCTGCCAGGTGTATCACCTGCCTGAAACCCGATTCTGGCTCCAGCGTAAACCCAACGCCGGAGCAGGCTTTATCTGCACGCACCATTTTTTGCACCCCGGCCGACAGTGCTATTTTACTGTAATCAAACCCATTATCAATACGGTATTTTATGGCGCGGTTGGTAAACAGCGAGGCATAGCATTTATGCACCGCCTTAACCACCTCATCGGCACCCTTAACGTTAAGGTACGATTCGTGCTGGCCTGCAAAACTGGCATCCGGCAGGTCCTCCGCCGTAGCACTGCTGCGCACGGCTGTTTCCACCGTGCCGTCCAGGCACAGTTGCCGGTACGCCTCTGTAATATCAGCGGCCAGGCTGGCGGGCATAACAGCCTGCTGTAACAGCGCCCTGGCCTGCTGCCCCACTGTAGACAGGTTGGTGTAATTTACCGTATCCAGCCCCTGCATAAGGGTGTTTATGGGGGTACGCAACTGGTTGCTGTCAATAAAATACCAGAAAGCCGCCGCAGTGGTGGCAAAACCATTGGGTACTTTAATACCTGTTGCCGAAAGCTGGTTATACATTTCGCCCAGCGATGCGTTTTTGCCACCCACGGTTGGCACATCGGCAATGCTTATTTCGCTAAAAAATTTGATGTTATTCATACAGCTTATTTTACATTTTTTTTGAGAGAAAAGGTGAGGCCTGGCCGGATGGCCTTTTTGCAGTAAATACCACACTAAAGTAGCACAGGCAGCGGCCCGGGCACACTAACGGAGGTTAGCATGTTTGATGACTTTCATCAGGCGGTGTGTGTGGGGGGATGGAGATGCCCGGCAGAGAAGCCAGCACCAGTCAGTATTTTTTGCATGTACCGCAGTTTGCCTACATTTACCATTACAAAATATACTATGCGCCCTTTAACCCTGCTGTTGTTTGTTTTTTTTGCATTGCCATTTGGCGGCTTTGCCCAGGCCCCGTACCAAATAAAATCGTGCAGGATTGAGTTTGCGTTTAGCAAAGGCGGCTATAAAAAAGGCACCCAAATTGTAATATTTACAGATTCGGGCGCTGTAGAAAAAACGGCTACAACAACTGTTATAGACTACGATGCTTCACCGGAAATACCCAAAAAACATAAGCCTGGGAAAAGTATTCATCACACCCTATATCTTCAAACGCGGGACTCTGCATTTTACATAGATTTAGACCTGATGACCATAACCCTAAAAGATATTCCTACGCCCCTGTCGCGCTTTATAACAAAAAGTATGATGAAGAAAATAGGCGAAGACACTATTTTAAACAAACCTTGCGATGTGATGGAATACGAACACGCAAAATTTTGGTATTGGAAAGGTATTGTTTTAAAAAAATTAATAACTGAGCGACTGTATGAGTATGCCACCCTGATTGATGAGGATTACATTATAAAAGATGATGAGTTTATGTTGCCTAAAGGGGTGAAGATGCAGTAGGCTTAACAGCCGTATAAAAAGCAAGCAGCAAGAAACAGCTTTGAGACAAGGAAAAAAGTTTGGAAAAAATTACCCCATCAACATGAAAAAATATTTAACCGTTTTATTATTGGCATTGGGCCTGGTTGCCAATGGGCAGAAAGGAAAGTTTAACCCCTTTAAACTTATTGTTATTAAACCAGATACAGCTATTATTGACAAATCGCTTTACGGTGATATTGACAGTGTGCAATTGGACTATCAAAAAAGATACTATGAAGAAATCAAAAAGATGGAAGAAATGTTGAATTTTTCCGACTATCCAAAAGGAATGGAAGATCAGTTTAAAAAGACACATGAAGACTTAAAAAAACGAATTCCATTGCTTAAAGCTTTAGAACCTGAAATAAAAAAATTCAGATACTATCAAACACTTTCTTCGTACTCAGCCGAGGTGTATAATTTCTACTTTAACGAGTATGCCCCATATTCAACCATTGCGGAATTACCTAACCAGAATACCAGCACAGCATCCCTGGCTGCATTAGCAGATACGGCAAAAGCTGACTACATCGTTTTTTTCAGTAATATCCATACATCTACAAAAGATGGCCTGCCCCTATTAAAAGTAATGTCTTCTCTTTTTTCAAAAAAAGACAATAAAATAATACTAACAAAAGAAACAGAGGGCGATATAAACAGCAGGGGTGATATGTGGACTTGCGGTAGCACTAAACTTTCGTGCCTGTTGGTTAACGGCGTGAGAACATCTACAGATGTGATTGCCCCTGAAATAGCTAAACGGCAATTGAAACATTAAAATCAACCAACGGATCAAAATAGAAAATGC
>CAZRDD010000332.1:0-2748 GCA_964598675.1 uncultured Parafilimonas sp. | reverse complement strand
TCCATCACCAGCACCGCAGCACCTTTTATTTGGCCACTGCGCAGGCATTGCAGGGCCTCGTTGGCCTGGCTGAGGGCAAATAACTGCACATCTGTTTTAACGGGCACAAGCGGCGCTAAAGCCAGAAACTCCACCCCATCCTTACGGGTAAGGTTTGCCACAGAGCATACCGAGCGTTCGCCCCACAGTATGTCGTACGAAAAAGCGGGTATATCGCTCATGTGTATGCCACCGCAAACAACGGTGCCGCCTTTATCAACATCTGTCAGCGCCTTTGGCACCAATGCCCCCACCGGTGCAAAAATAATAGCCGCATCCAGCTTTACCGGTGGTGTTTGTGCAGAGCCGCCAGCCCATACCGCACCAAGGCCCAGGGCAAACTGCTGTGCGGCATCATCGCCATCTTTGGTAAAAGCATATACCTGCTGTCCCTTGTGTATGGCCGCCTGTATAAGTATGTGGGCAGCAGCGCCAAAACCATAAATACCTATGCGTTTAGCAGCAGCACCCGCCATGCCCCAGGCGCGGTAGCCTATAAGCCCCGCGCACAACAGCGGCGCGCCGTTGGCATTGGCATACTGCGGCGGCATGGCAAAACAGTATTGCGCATTGGCTACCGTGTACTGTGCATAGCCGCCGTTAATGGTGTAGCCGGTAAAACCAGCCTGTAAGCACAGGTTTTCCTTACCCTTTAGGCAGTAACTGCAATGGCCGCAGGTATAGCCCACCCAGGGCACACCCACCGCATCGCCGGGTTTTAAGGCAGTTACATTAGGCCCTGTTTGCACCACCATGCCTACAATTTCGTGGCCAGGCACCAGTGGCAGTTTGGGGCTGGTTAATTCGCCATCGGTAATATGCAGGTCGGTACGGCAAACGCCGCAGGCTATTACTTTAATAAGCACCTGGCCATTACCGGGTACTGGCACGGGCAACTGCATTGGCACCAGCGGGGTGCGCGGTGCCTGCAAAACCATTGCCTGCATGGTGGCTGGTATGGTAAACATATTGGCAGTGTTTTAGTGATATTATTTTTTTGATGCGCGGCATTTACCGTACCAGGTGCCATGCCCGGCTTTAAAGCAATGGCTTGCCGTGGCATGTTATTGATTTGCCTTCTCCTTCTCCCGCTTTTTAAAAAAGCCCCGCAGTAAAAAATTGTGCTGTGCGGCTTCAAGGTCTTCATCCAGCTTTTTGCTGCTGGTGGCTAAGTTTTTTATAATGGCTTTAAAGGAGTCTGCGGTGGCTTTATCATTAAGCAGTACGCCAATGGTGTTATCGGTTTGGGTAAGTTTGCTGCCAGCGGCACGCAGGGTATCGGCAAAATCGGCAGCGGCTTTGGTGGCCTGCTGCAAATGGCTTATACTGTTGTTAAGGTTGGCATACAGGGCGGTATCAGTTACCAGCCGGTGTATGGAGGAGGTTTCGCGGTTAAGGTCGCTGCTAAAGGCCACCAGGTTGTTCATAAACGCCTTGCTGCCTGCGGAGGTGGTTTTAAAATTGCCCAGCGTGGTTTGCAAATCGCCAATGGTATTTTCCAGCTTAACAAAAAGCGTTTTATCGTTTATCAACGCGCCAATACTGCCTTTGCCATCGGCAATATTTTTACTGATTATTTTAAAGTTATTGGTAATCTCCAGCAGGTTTTTATTGTTCTCCTGCAGGGTGGCCATCATATCATCGGTACCGGGCATTTTTTCGGTAACCAGGTAACCATCTTTTTCAATAAGGGGCGATGCTGCTGTGCCACCATAAATAACCACTATTTTGTTACCAATAAACCCATCGGAACTTATTTTTATTTTTGAGTCTTTGTGTATAAAACCCATCGCCTGCTTATCAATGTTAAGGGTAACTTCCACCACAGAGTTGCCGCGAAGGTTTATTGATTTTACCGTACCAATTTTAACCCCCGAAAACCAGATGTTGTTACCGCCCTGCAGGCCGTTAATATCATCAAACACCGCCTTAACGGTAACTTTTCTTACAAAGGTTTCGTGCTGGCCGCCCAGGGTAAAAATGGTTACCACCAATATAAGCACCCCTATTACTACAAAAATGCCCGTTATAACAGCACGTTTATTTTGCATATACTTTATTTGTTGGTAATAAAATTGTAGTTGTAAAACTGTTTCACAATTTCATCGTTGGTTTTAAATACTTCATCAAACGTACCCTTCTCAATAAACCGGCCATCGCTAAGCACGGTAATTTTATCGGCGGTTTGTTTGGCGCAGGCAAGGTCGTGCGTAATAATCACCGATGTAGCGTTGTACTCCTCCTGCACTTTATTAATCAGGTTGTTTATCTCCACGCTGGTAATAGGGTCAAGGCCCGCCGTAGGCTCATCGTACAGCATTATTTCGGGGTGCAGTATCAGCGTACGGGCAATGCCTATACGCTTGCGCTGCCCGCCCGATAGTTCGGCAGGCATTCTGCTGGCGGTGTGGGGCAGGCCCACGCTATCCAGCACGGCAGCCACGGCATCCTTCACCTGCTTACGGGTAAGGTTGCGCTTGTTGCGCACCAGCGGAAACTCCAGGTTTTGTGCCACCGTCATACTATCGTACAGCGCACTGCTCTGAAACAGAAAACCTATTTTACGCCGGTACTCCTGCAACGCCTTGCCATCAAGACTGTGTACATTGTTGCCCAGCACGGTAACAGTGCCCGCATCGGGCGCCAGCAGGGCGGCAATAATTTTTATGAGTACCGATTTACCACTGCCCGAACGGCCCAGCACCACCA
>CAZRDD010000331.1:0-5985 GCA_964598675.1 uncultured Parafilimonas sp. | reverse complement strand
GCAATACCCCAAAAACAAGCGCTTTTTTCATAGCCAATTTTACAACTTAGTTTGGTAAAGTACAGAAAATAAAAAACCATTCCCAAATGGCAGGAATGGCTTTTAAAACAATGCGACGAAGAGTATTATTGTGTTACCGTGGCTAATGGGTAAAATTACGCCATTACTTCACGGGTAAGGTGAATTTTGGTCATGTCCAGGTAGTGGTTTTGCAACTGGTGCACGTAGTGTACATCCGGGTGGTGCCGCCTGTCTTCCCTGTACCACATTTCAAAAGAGGAGAAATCGCCTTTTTTGGGTACGAGTATACGGAAAGAACCTTTTTTATATTTTACTGAACCATCCGCCAGGTCTTCACTGGTAAAATTCAGGTTTAGCAATGCCTCGTGCGAGAGGGGGATGGGGTGAAGATGTGCTGGGTCAAAATAAAATTCCTGAACATCCGTTTCCACACCCACCTGTTTTTCGTCCCAGTTAAGGTGCGTTACTTCACCCTGCCATTGCTGGCCTTCGTATTCGGCAATAACATAATCGCCAACTTTAATTTCATTAAATTTTATCATACGGCTTATCGTTTATTTAGACACTTAATTTACAACAGTTCTTCAACCTGCAAAAAAAAGTTTTTGTTACGCCAGCCTGCACGAGTAAAAATAAAATACTATTATGTTGTAACAGTATGGCAATCAAGCCCTCAGCTTCGGCCGCTTTTAGGCTGGCTAAACTTAATAAGGTTGTTAACCGTTTTACGTACCACATTTACCGGTATGGAGTAGGAGTAACCGGCGTAAGCACCTGTGGGTGATGCCATAGCTGCATTAATACCTATAAGCTGCCCGCTGGTATTAACCAGTGCGCCGCCACTGTTACCAAGGTTTATGGCTGCATCTGTTTGTATGTACGATGCCTCCGCGGGGTCGGCCTTATCAATACCCAATGTTCTTGTTTTGGCACTTATAATACCGGCAGTTACAGTAATATCAAGGTTCCAGGGGTAACCAATAGCCAACACCCATTCACCGGTTTTAATATCCTCGCTATTGCCGTACAATATAAAAGGCAGGTTACGCGCATCAATTTTTAGCACAGCAATATCTGTTTTCTCTTCCCCTCCCACCAGCGTTGCCTTGTACACCCGGCCATTGGCCAGGGTTACGGTAATATTATCAGCACCATCAATAACATGGTAGTTGGTAACAATATACCCATCCTCGCTAAGTATTACCCCGCTGCCGCTGCCCTTTTGCGCTGGCACCGTTTGCTGTTGTTGCCCAAAAAGTTGTGTAAAAGGGTCATCCTGCGGGGTGGCGTTGCTAACCTGCCTTGCCGCTACGCGGGTTTTTATATGCACCACTGCTGGTGCTGCATTGGCTGCTGCTGTAGTAAAATCTACCGGGCCGCCACTGGTGCTGCCCTCATTGTATTTGACAAAACTAACTGGTGTGGCAGATGAATCCGCATTGATAGTATGCCTGCCATTTTGAAGTATGTTACCATAAACATAAACGCTGCATACGGCAACGGCTGCACTTATGCAGATGGTTGATAAAATGTTTTTTACCGTCATTTGTTACACTATTTGTATAACAAAATAACACCTGATACTACAGTAAAATTGTTACCAAAACCCCTTTTGACAAAAGATTAACGAAGATTATCGTAGATTAATAATAGCTGCTTCAGGTTGCCCAAAAAACAAGAAAAACAAACGGCAAACTACAACCCTGCCAGTATCTTTTCCTGTACTTCTTTAAACTGTTCGGGTGATAATTTAAGCTTGGGCCTGGTAAAGTTTACATCATCGGCAGAATTGATGGGTACCAGGTGCACATGGGCATGGGGTACTTCCAGCCCCATTACGGTAATACCACAGCGGTTGCAGTCAAACGCCTTTTCAATGGCTTTTGCTATAGGCCTGGCAAACAGTAAAATCTCCCCTAGATATTCATCGCCCAGGTCAAAAATATTATCCGTTTCAACTTTCGGCACCACCAGCACATGCCCTTGTACCATAGGGAATATATCTAAAAAGGCATAAAATTTATCGTTCTCTGCTATCTTATACGAGGGTATTTGCCCGGCGATGATTTTGCTGAAAATGGTCATAACAATATCGGTTTTATGTAATGCTTAAAGTAAACTGCCTGCACAGGGTAAAAGTATTTAATGCGGGCATAACTAATAAAAATTGTTTCACACGCAATGATGCACCCTGCACTATTACCACCCCTGCCGGTGATACTGGTAACTTCTAAAAAAATTGTCTTTTACGTTAAAAAGCCATAGCAACGTATCTGGGTTGGGTGTACCGGGCTGCTGGCTTTTCACAACCATGGCCACCTGCGCAGTATCCATCCAACGGGCGTTTACTGCTTTTGTTCCGGCCCCAAAAAACCAAAGCCGTTTAGATGTTTTTGCCTTTACATCAAACAACCTTATCTCGGAATCAATATCACCGCTTTCTATAAAAGTATTGCCTTGCTTATCGTTGGTTATTAATGCACTGTACGAGCCAAAATCAAGAATATAAGTACTGTCTGGCGACCAGATGAGGAACATGCCATAATCGCTCAAAAACTTTTTACCTGGCAAACCTGTTACACTTTTTTTGACCTCTTTATTATAGTAATCAACAAGATGAAAATTACCCCACCTGCTTTGGCTGTCGGCCAATACTTTACCCAGCCAGGCATTGGTTTTATTTTTAAAGAGCATGGCATAATCGGTGGAGTCAATTTCATGCACCGCTTGCAGGGAGTCTGCCTGCTGGCGTTGCAGGGGCGATAGTGTATCGGCAGCAACCGCTTTAGGTTTATTTCCGTTGCAAGATGCTGTTACAAATACTGTTGCTAAAGCAAACAAAACCCATAATAAAAATCGGGTTTTATAACCGGTAATTTTCTTAAAAAACGTAAACGGTGTTTTTGCCATACAATGTTTATAAAATGCCTGTAAACAGTTAGTGTAAGTTTGCAGCACAAAACTCGTAAAAACATGCAACTTTCGTTTAACGATTATATTGGCTTTACAGGGGTATTTATTTTACTGGTGGCTTACCTGCTTAATTTAACCGGTAAATTTCACAAAAACGGGCTGCCGTACATTTTGTTTAATTTTATTGGCGGGGCGCTCTCCTGCACGGCATCGTACCTTATACATTATATGCCATTTGTTATATTGGAGGGCACCTGGGCATTGGTATCGCTTATAGCCCTTGTAAAAAAAATTACCAGCCCCGGTAACGCTTAATAACTGCCGCAGTGCATTATACAGTTGGGCAAAACCTGCCTGCCCTTTTAAAAAAAGAAACAAAAATTTCATCAACCTGCAGCATACAGCCTGCGGCTATATGGCACAATTACCGTACCTTACAGGCATTATAAATATCCATCTTCCTGTTGAAATAAGCCTTTAACAACGGTTGCTATTAACTAATTAAAACTGCTGCTTTATGCAACCGGCTTGTGCCTGTGTGTTTACTATTGTATTACGTGTGCTGTTTAGTTCGGCACTTTTTATTGCCTTGTTTTTATTTTCGCCACCGGCATTTGCCCAGCAAGTGGCCAAAGATACCGTACCTGCTATAAACGACACAACGCATAAAGCCTTGGCAACAATTGAAACAGAAGAAACCATTACCAGTTTTGAAGGGCTTAATTTTCCGCCGGAAATGCTGAAGCATTTTGAAGAAATAACGCCAAAGGATATTGTTACCCTTACAGAAGAATTTCAGGTTACGCAGAACGATGAAGACGGCATACCCACGTTAATTACCGTTAAGCTTCATTTTGAAAACAACTACCTGGCCGGTTATATTATTGAGGCCCCCATTGATAAAACCATTGAAGTTACCGTTAGCCACTTTACCGTAAAAATACCCATTGAGTGGGTTTGCACCCCGCCAAGCGATGAACACCCGCAACACTACGTAAGCAGCATTGCGGCCGTAAAAACAGCAGAAGACGAGTACAAATGCACGGGCTGGCATATAAAACTGCCACAAATGCAGCAAGAGGTTACAGCAAAAAAATCAAAAAAAAGTAAGAAGGGCAAAAAGAGCAAAAAACTGGCCACACCTGCCCCTTCCGCAACAACTACGTGAAAGTAGCAAACAGCTCTTTGCTGCGATAGCCTCATGCAACCGGCGTGGTTTAATAAATCAGCAGCGGGCAAGGGCTAACCATCACTTTTACACCTGCGCATAACTGCTATAATCTGGCTTTTGCAAAAAAACATTGCGTGTGTAATATTTTTTGTATTTTAATGCCTGCATAATATTTATGCACATAACTAACGCATTGCCATAAACATATCCGCCTGCCCAATAATGCCAAAGCTGCCCGCATACACCATTATTGCCAAACTGCAAAAGCTGGCACTGCAACTGTTTGTTGCCTTTATACTTGTTTTTTGCCAGCCAGTAACGGCCCAGCCCCCGGTTAAAGCTACTTCGCTTGCCACATTAACTGATAGTAACAGCCTTAAAGCCCCTGCAGTTGATACCGGCGATATTATTACAAGTTTTGAAGACCTTAACATGCCACCCGAAATGCTGGCCCACTTCAGGCAAATTACGCCGGACGAAATAACAACCCTTCACGAGGAATTACAGGTTACCCAAAACAATGATGATGGTATTGCCATTGTAATTACGCTGCATTTACACTTTAACAACGATTACCTGGTGGGCACTATACAGGAGGCCCCGCTGGAAAAAACATCCATGGTTACCATTAGCAAATTCAGTGTAAACATACCCGTTGAGTGGATATGCAGGCCCACAAACAAAAAACATGGCCAGCACTATGTTGGCAGCATTGGTGCCACAAAGCTGGCCGCAGAAAAATACAAGTGCAGCGGCTGGCATATTAAGTTTAAGGATGAAGTGGTGAAAGAAAAACCTGCCTACCAACGTACAAAAAAAACAGCAAAAGCCAACCATACTACCGCCACCTAAATGCTTTCCCCAAAAATACGCAGCCAGTACAATTACACCATTGCAATTATAAATTACCCGTATACCCGCCCACTTTGCCAATTACCAATACCTTCGCATTTTTATAAAAAGTAACAGGCATGAACATAGTTATTACCGGCGCATCCAAAGGCATAGGCAGGGCTATTGCCGAAAAATACGCTTCAGCAGGGCACACCGTTGTTATTTGCGCACGCAATGCTGCTGCACTAAAAACGGCCGCCGATGAAATTACAGCCAGCTACCCGCAAAGCACCGTGCATACCCTGGTGGCCGACCTGGCCAGTAAAAACGCCGTTATAGCTTTTGGCAACCAGGTGCTTAACCTGCTTGCCAACGTTGACATACTGGTAAACAATGCTGGCACCTTTTTGCCCGGCAGCATACATACCGAGGAAGATGGTGTTATTGAACAAATGATTACCACCAACCTGTACAGCGCCTATCACCTTACCCGTGTACTGCTGTCTGCTATGATGCAGGCCAAAAGCGGGCATATATTTAATATGTGTTCCATCGCATCGCTGCAGGCGTATGCCAATGGTGGCAGTTACAGTATTAGCAAATTTGCCCTGGCCGGGTTTAGCAAAAACCTGCGGGAGGAGCTTAAACCCCACAACATTAAAGTTACAGCAGTATACCCAGGTGCCGTATATACCGATAGCTGGAGCGGCAGCGGCGTAAACCCCGGCCGCATTATGCAGCCTGCCGACGTGGCCGAACTGGTGTACACCGTATCGCAATTATCGCCACAGGCATGTGTGGAAGAGATTGTTTTACGCCCCCAACTGGGCGATTTATAAGCTTTTACGGGCCGATACACCCATGCTTTTTAGGCGCTACACTAAATTTTATGAGATAAAACAGCGCCAAATGCCTAAAACCACTATTTTTGCGCTTCTTTTTAAGAGAGGTCTTGTAGTTCAATGGATAGAATAGAAGTTTCCTAAACTTTAGATACAGGTTCGATTCCTGTTGAGACTACCCAGCTAGAAATGTCAGCTTTTTTG
>CAZRDD010000330.1:0-6001 GCA_964598675.1 uncultured Parafilimonas sp. | reverse complement strand
CCGTAAACTCGCTCACCACCATTTTACATACATTGGTATCTATTTTGGTAGGCGCATTGTAACATACGTACAGTTTTCTGTTGGTGGCAAACTGCGGGTGAAAAGCCATGCTGTACATACCCCTTATATTGGGTGCAGAGTCCCTGTTTTCTAATCGGTTGCTGATATCAAGAAATGGAACTGGCATAGCTGCACCATTGCTTAACACAAATATTTTGCCAGCCAGGTCGCTCACAAACAAGCGGTGGGTACTGTCTGGTGCGGACTTTATTTCTATGGGAAAATGGGAAACATTTGTTACCAATTGCAATGCCACCGGGTTGGTGCTGTCTGTTACAGCGATGGTATCCTTTTGATTCTGAATAACGCCGTTACCGGAATTACAGGCAGTAAAAGCAATGGCAGTTATGGCAATAAACGTAAGCGTAAAAAATTTCATTGGTTGGAGATAAGGATGAAAAGTAACGACTATTTTCGGGTTGAGGGTACAAATTATTTGCTGAGTGGGGGAGGATAATTACGGCCGAATACACAAGAAAGAGCGTTGAAAACCTGTACTTCAGCAAATCGGGGGATGTCTCCCTGTTACAAAAGAGGCAAACCAGCAGCCATATTAGTAATGACTTTATTAGCTGAATGCTGCTGGTTTGCGTTATTCTGATTGGGTAAAAAGTTACTGCTACCCCCAATACTCAACCATCTTCCTCCGCACAAAAGCCACGCTTCTTTCAAGCTGTTCCATGCCATCCACGCCATCTTCTATGCTTATCCAGCCATCAAAGCCAACGCTTTTAAGAGCGGTAAATATGGCATCGTAATCATTAAGCCCTTTGCCTATTTCGCCGTGGCTAAGCCTTTTGGCGTAGCCGGTAGCGCCGCCTTCTTCTTTGCGCAGGTCTTCAATGGTGCCTTCTTTCAAATAGCGGTCGCTGGCGTGCATGGTAACCACGCGGTTAAGCACGCTGTGCAGCAGGTCAAGCGGCTCTTCGCCTGCCAGGTACGTATTGCTGGGGTCGTAATTAACCCCAAAAAACGGGTGCTGTATGCTGTTAACCAGTTTGGTAAATACATCCATTTTTTGGGCAAACTCGGGGTACTCCCAAAAATCGTCCTTGTAATGGTTTTCAATAATCAGAGTTATGTTACGCTCCTGCGCGTAGGGCAGGCAGGCATAAATACTGTCTGCGGCCAGCTTTACCCCTTCATCAATACCGAGACCCGGGCGTTTTTGACCAGATAAAACGCGGCAATACTGCCCGCCCAAAGCATGAGTCATATCAATCCAACGTTTCTGCTTTTCTATTTCCTTTTGCCTGAAGGCTGCATCGGGGTGGGTAAAATCGGGCGAGCAGCACATCATGGGTATTACCTTACCATGGCCTTCCACCTGCTGGCGGAACAATGGCCAATTGCGTTCATCGCTCATTTCTAAAAACCCGGCATACCATTCCAGCCCGTCAATATCCAGCTTAACGGCCAGCTCAATCCATTCGGATACTTTCATTGTACCATCCTTGCACAAAGCCTGCATAAATGCTTTGGGAAATGCTGCTAATTTTGGCATAGTTAAATTTTTTCCGCTGCACATTCAAGGCAGGTATTCCGTCAACGCCACTTACACATAAAAGCTGTAAATGAGGCAGTTGTACTAACCATTACCCTTGTTATACAAAATACATTTTACACAATTGTTATTGGGGCCGGTTGATGGTGGTAGCATCTTTTGGCGGGTTACGCCCAATAAAAGGATGCTGCTCCAAATCAACCACCTGGCCACTTATCGGGCCGCTTTCATCGGCCAGCCAGTACACTGCCGCAGCAGCTATTTCTTCAGGCTTTAAAATGCGCCCTGCAGGGGCATACACCGCGGGAAGGTCCTTATACCAATCCTCGGCAAGGCCGTGGTCTTTCTTTCTTTGCCTTTCGGTTTCGGTCAATACCCAGCCAGGGTTTACCTGGTTTACCCTAACGCCGTTTTCGCGGTGCAGGGTATCGCCCAGGTTGCGGGTCATGGTCATAAGCGCCCCTTTGCTTACGCTGTAAGCAAAAAGGTTAGGCTCGCCGCTGTAAGCGTTTACTGAGCCTATGTTAAGCACACAACCACGCTGCTGCTCTAAATATGGCAACGCCGCTTTTATAAGTTCAAACGGGGCAATGGTATTTACCGCAAACAACTTTTGAAAAAAGGCTTTATCCGTAGTGTGTATGTTTGACGATGGCACCAGGGCGGCGTTGTTTACCACTGCATCCAGCCTGCCATAGGTATCAATGGCCAGCTGCACCAGGCGCGCGGGTGCGCCATCAGCGGCAATATCTTCAATATGCAGCACGGCTTTATCAGCACCTATTTCGGCCACCCCCTCCTGCCCCCAGGCAGGCTCAAGGCCGTGTATTACCACGCTGGCGCCTTCTGCCGCACAACGTTTGGCAATGGCTTTGCCAATGCCCGTAGTGCTGCCGGTTACTATAATTACTTTGTTGTTAAGCCTCATACATTAAACGGGTTTTAAAACACTTTTTACAACCTCGCCACTATGCATTTTTTCAAATGCCTCGTGCCATTCTGTTACAGGCCATACACCGCCAATAATGGGTCTTACATCAAGCATACCACTGGCCAGCAGCGATATTACTTTCTCCCAAACGGGCCAGTTATGGCTAAAGCTGCCCTGCAGCGTTACATTTTTTTGCACCAGCGGGTCCAGCGAGAAGCCCAGCGGCTGGGGACCCCAGCCCACTTTGGTAATATGGCCGTTGGGCCTTACCAACTGCAACGCAATTTTTAAGGTAATGCTGGCACCAGCAGCATCTATAATAAAATCGGCCCCCAGGCCATCGGCACGCTTTGCCCATTCAGTAGCATCGCCAACAATGGCTTCGCAGCCATATTGTTTGGCAATGTTAAGCCTGTGCCTGTCTGCCTCCAGCCCTACAATGGCTACTTCTGCGCCGCACAGCCTTGCAACAGCTGCACATAAAATACCAATGGTGCCAGGCCCCAGCACAATAACACGGTCGCCCGGTTTTATGTGCGCGTTGTTAACCACTGCGTTATAGGCCACGCAGCAAGGCTCAGTTAAACAAGCCTGTTCAAAAGCCAGGTTGGCAGGCACATTGTGCAGGCACCTTGCAGGCACACGCACATATTTTGTCATGGCACCGTTTACGCCGTAGCCAAACCCTTTTCTATCGGGGTCAAGGTTATACAACCCCGTTCTCGACATTGGGCTGTTAGGGTTTATTACCGCCGCTGTTTCGCTCACCACGCGGTCGCCCTCTTTCCAGCCAGTTACGCGGCTGCCCAGTTCAACAATGTGGCCGCCAAACTCGTGGCCAAGTACCACGGGGTAGTTAACGGGCCAGCTATGGTCTGCTGTCCACTGGTGAAGATCGCTGCCGCAAACGCCTACGTTTACCACTTCAAGCAACACATCTTCTTCGCCAATAACAGGCTTTTCAATTTCTCTTATTTCTACCGAACCTTTTTCGGGGGCGTAGTTGACAACCGCCGCCGATTTAATGCTTACTGACATATACAATAATTTTATGTATGGCGATATAAACCGATATTAAATGAAGTACCAATACTTACTAACCAAGTAACCCGAGCCTGCCTAAATATCTCCGTAGGCATGTATTTTTTCACAAATCAGGCGTAGGGATGCTTCCAGGTTGCCATC
This sequence comes from uncultured Parafilimonas sp., assembly GCA_964598675.1. Classification (GTDB taxonomy): domain Bacteria; phylum Bacteroidota; class Bacteroidia; order Chitinophagales; family Chitinophagaceae; genus JABDFW01. The sequence continues at coordinate 2,321 of CAZRDD010000330.1, read as the reverse complement.
GGCTGTTTTAAACGCATCAGCATCAATGGTAAGCGGGGCACCCAGCACCACCAGCGGGGCGCCGAATGCAGGACACTGAATGGCTTGCTCAAGCGATAAGCCGCCCACCGCCTGTACCGGAATTTTAACAGCGTTCACCACCTCCTTCAACTGGTCTAACGGGCTGGGCATACGCCTGCCCTGGGCAGCAATACCCCGGCGCTCATCGTACCCTATATGGTGAATTACAAAGTCGCAGCCGAGGGCCTCCAGCCATCGGGCTGCTTCAACCATATCGGGGCAGCCAAGGTTATCCCCCATTACTTTTACACCGTGGTCGCGGCCGGCAGCCACTACGCATTTTATGGTTTCCTCATGCGCCCTTGCCATTACCACCACATGCGTGGCACCGGCTTTTGCCATCATTTCAGCTTCAAGATAGCCACCATCCATTGTTTTAAGGTCGGCTACAATAGGCACACCCGGAAAAGCCTCGCGCAGCTTTTTTACACCGTGCAACCCTTCGGCAAGTATCAGCGGCGTACCCGCCTCCAGCCAGTCTACACCGGCCCGCATGGCCATGGCAGCGGTTTCAAGCGCTTCATCAATATTGGTAAGATCGAGGGAGATTTGAACAATTGGCTTCATATAGTGTCGTTAGATTTTGAAAGTTAAGTTTTACAGAAGCAACCTTTTGCAGGATTTCACAGAAAAAACCTGCAAAAACCTTCAAATTTGGAGGCACAAGATAGAAATTTTGTATTGAGATACAGGATAAAAAATTGAGGTTATTTTTTATAATTCCAGCCCTTATTGCCATGCTTTACCGAAAATGCTGCAAAAAAATTGGGCAAAAGCAATTGTTGCGCATAATACCTGTTACAATATTAACAGCTGCCAACAACTGCAATGGGGCTGGAAAGACGCCCGGAATTGTTATACCCTTTGTTTGCAGGTTATCTGCTATGCCCATACACAATACCAATGCTGAAACCTGGCGCGACTTATTTAATTTTACTTACCCGCCAATTTGTTAACGATAAGAAACAACTGCTTTTATCAGTCCTAATTTTTGTTTTTTAAGCCCGTAGTTGACTAAAATCATGTTTTTTCTTTAAAAAAATTTTAACTTTTAATTAAACAATCTCCATATGAAACAATATCATATAATCTCCCGAATTTCTATTTATCTGCTGTCAGTTGTAATGATAGTATACGGCATATTCCATTTTCTTAAACCGCACGATCTTTTGGTTTATGTACCTTCATTTGTGCCGGGCGGTATTTTGTGGGCTTATTTTGTTGGCACTGCTTTTATACTGGTGGGCATTTCTTTTATTACCAACAACCTGGTAAAACTGGCCGGATACCTGCTGGCAGGCCTGTTGTTTATCTTCATCATAACCATTCACCTGCCCAATTACCTTAATGCGGGTAATAGCGAAACAGAGCTAATGGCCTTAATAAACATTTTAAAAGATACTGCCATAGCAGCTTTTGCCATGCACATAGCAGCCGGGGCCTATCACCAACACCTGCACATGGAAAACAGCGATTAGTAAGATATTTAGTTTGCAGGTGCAGGCAGTATGCCAGTTCACTACCGGGGAGGCAGTGCATAATTTTGCCTGCTTTTCAAGCGATGGTTACGCGGTGGCAGTATATAAAAGCAAAAGGCCTTCTTTGCAGAAGAACTTATTGTAGCGGGATCGGGAGTTGAACCCGAGACCTCCGGGTTATGAATCCGACGCTCTAACCATCTGAGCTATCCCGCCAATTGGGGCGCAAAAATAATGATTTTACCTTTACTACAAAGTGAAATTTAAAAAGAATAAAATAAAGAAGCCACACTAAGCATACACACTAATCAAAAGGCTTGTAGATAACAGCCGCAAGCCTCCTTCTGTACCTCTCAATAAAAAGAAAAAGCCCGTTGTAAAAACAACAGGCTGTCTTCGATTGCTTGCCATATGAAAAAGGTGAAAATTTTCTATTTTATATATAGTAAATTATTTAATTCGTTTTTTATTTACTATTGAGACACAAAAATAAGGATATAATCAATACAATAAACATATATTTTTAAATGCAATTTATCCAAGCTTCTTAAATTGCTTTATAGCAACTTCCAGGCAGTCCATAGCACTGGCTATATCGGCAACATTTAATACATAAGCCAGCCTTACCTCGTTTTTACCAAGACCGGGGGTGGTATAAAAGCCACTGGCGGGTGCCAGCATAACTGTTTGCCCATTGTATTCAAAGCTTTCCAGCAACCACTGGCAAAAAGCATCTGCATCATCCACCGGCAGCCTTGCCGTTACGTAAAAGGCACCACCCGG
>CAZRDD010000329.1:0-6004 GCA_964598675.1 uncultured Parafilimonas sp. | reverse complement strand
TACTGGGGTTGGCAAAAGCATGGTCTGCTTCATACTCGTAAATATTGCCTTTTTTTTCTGCTTTCTTCAGGTTAGCCTTAAATTCTTCCACTACCTGCGGGTTAAGCCATTTATCCTTGGTGCCAAAAAAGCCCAGCACATCGCAGTTAAGGGTTTTAAGTTTTTCTACGTCTTTCTCCGGCTGACCGTAATACATAATACAGCCCTGTACCTGCTTACCACCGCTTATGGCCGCCTGCAGGCTCCAGCCGCCGCCAAAACACCAGCCAATGGTAAATACCTTAGCTTCCGCGCCTACATGGCCGTATGCACCGGTAATAATGGTTGTGGCTCTCTCGGTTGTTACGGTTTGGGTGTACTTGCTTGCATCCTCACGGGTGGTGGCCACCTTATTATCGTACAGGTCAATAGCAATTACGTTAATATCAAGGTCGTTCGACAGGGTTTCGCTCTCCTGTTTAATATAGTCGTTCAGGCCCCACCATTCGTGAAACACAAATATGTAAAAATCGGTTTTGCTTTTTGCCTTTACTTCCCAGCCATGGGCATCTGTGCCATCGGCTGCTTTAAAGGTAATATCATGCCCCCGCTGGGCTTTGTAGGTAAAAGGCAGCGGGTTGCGGTGCGACAGCATAAAAGCCCTATCCGCAGCCGTGGTGGCAAGTTTTTCAGTAGCTGTAGGTTCGCAGCAGCTCATTTTTGTTTGGGCAACAGCAGTGGTTATGCTGGTTAATATAGTAAGGCAAATGGTTGTAAGTAGCTTCATGGCAGCAAGTTTGTATAAAGTTAGTTGTTATGTGTATAAAGTGGTTACACCATATTTAAACAGTAAACAGGCAAACAAGGTTGCCTGCCAGGATTATTTTGTTTGCGGGCGGGTGGCGTTTACCGGGGTAAATGCAAATATTTTACGCAGCGGCTGTTTTTTGTGCCAAACAACTGTAATGCTGCCGGTAGAGGTAAAGCCGCTGGCTTCCACCAACTGTATAAGTTCGGCTTCGGTACGTAACGTTTTACCACAGCCGTTATGCAATTGGCCGGTATATAGGGCCAGTTGTTCGTCAATATACAATACACCGTTTTGTTTAAGTTTGCCAGCAATATCGCGCAGCATTGGGCTGGGGTACATAAACTCGTGAAAGCTGTTAATAATAAGTATTTTATTACAACTGCCGGGTGGCAGTGCGGTGTGCTGCTCATTACCGGTTATTACCTTAAAACCACCCATTTGCCTGTTGGTGAGTGCCTTGTAGTACTGCCATGCAAGGCTGGCCTGGCGGGTATTGCAGTAAAAAGTATCAATATCTTCCAGGTAAAAAAATACGCTGTCTTCAGTGGCGCAATAGGCTGCCTCCCAGTTACATGCCTGTGCGCCTATGCTTGCAATGGTATCGCCGGGGGTAAATTTATAAAATGCCAAAGCGGCTGCCTGCTCCTTCATAAGGCCCTTAAGGTTGCGGTAGTAAAGGCCGCAGGTGTTGGGCAGGGTTACCAGCCTCTGTGCATGCAGGTGCAGGGCAGAAAGGAGTAGTAAAATATAAATGATTGATTTACAGGCAATAATTTTGGTGTTCATAGTAAAATAGGTCAAGTTATCCACATTCAAACAATTGAAATTTTGAATAATGGAAATTAAGTTTAGTTTTGCACGACCACACGGAAAACTGATGTTAGTTGTATTTCTGCACGGTCAGTATTTATTATAACAATTAAAATTGCGAAGTCTGGCTTTAAGTATAGTATATACTTATGCCCGAATTTTTTTTTAATTTTTAATAATCCGGGTTAGCAAAACCGTTTGCTTTTGCAGAAAAGTTACGAAACCTGGTTGAATATTTTGAATTAGCGGGGTTTAAAATTCATTGTAATAAAAAATTATTATCAATAACCATAAATCAGTTGTTATGGCCAAATATATATTTGTTACAGGTGGTGTTACCAGCAGTCTTGGTAAAGGTATTATTGCAGCGTCGCTTGCAAAACTATTGCAGGCAAGGGGATTCAGGGTTACCATTCAAAAGCTGGACCCGTATATTAATGTTGACCCCGGCACGCTAAACCCTTATGAACATGGCGAATGCTATGTTACCGAGGATGGTGCTGAAACAGACCTTGACCTTGGCCACTACGAGCGTTTTTTAAATAGCTATACCACACAGGCCAACAACGTAACCACGGGGCGTATTTATCAAACAGTCATCAACCGCGAACGTGCGGGCGACTTTTTGGGTAAAACCGTACAGGTGGTACCCCATATTACCGACGAAATAAAACGCCGCATGGTGCTTTTGGGCGAAAGCGGCAATTACGATATTGTAATAACCGAAATAGGCGGCACCGTTGGCGATATTGAGAGCCTGCCGTTTATTGAGGCTGTGCGCCAGTTGCAGTGGCAACTGTCTGAAGATGATGTGGCGGTTATTCACCTAACCCTTATACCTTACCTTAGGGCAGCAAAAGAGCTTAAAACAAAGCCTACACAGCACAGCGTTAAAATGCTTAGCGAAACAGGTGTACACCCGGATATAATTGTTTGCAGAACAGAGGAGCCGCTGAACGATGATATTAAGCGCAAAATAGCCCTGTTTTGTAATGTTAAAACCGAGGCGGTGATTGAGGCCATGGATGCCTCTACCATTTACGAGGTGCCTATGATGATGCTGCGCGAGCGCCTGGATGTTATTTGTATGAAAAAATTAGGCATCAATGTTTTTCCTGAGCCGCATTTAAATAACTGGAAAGGCTTTTTGGATAAGCTTAAATTTCCTAAAGGCAAGGTTACCATTGGCCTTATTGGTAAGTATGTTGAGTTACAGGATGCATATAAATCGATACTGGAAAGCTTTATACATGCAGGGGCCATTAACGAGGTTACTGTTAAAGTAATTAATGTACATAGCGAGTTTATTACACAGGAAAATGTGGCCGAAAAACTATCGGGCCTGGATGGGCTGCTGGTGGCACCAGGCTTTGGTGTACGCGGTATTGAAGGTAAAATAGTGGCCGTGCAATATGCCCGCGAAAATGAACTGCCGTTTTTTGGCATTTGCCTTGGTATGCAAATGGCCGTGATTGAGTTTGCCCGCAACGTGCTTGGTTTAAGTGAGGCCCATTCAACAGAGATGGACCCCTCCACACCTGACCCGGTAATTGACATGATGGAAGAACAGAAGAAAATTACCATAATGGGCGGCACCATGCGTTTAGGTGCTTACCCTTGCGAAATAAAAGAGGGCTCGCTGGCAGAGGTTATTTATGGTAAAAGCTCAGTAAGCGAAAGGCACCGCCACCGCTACGAGTTTAATAACGAATACCTGGAAGATTTTGAAGGTAATGGTATGATACCCAGTGGTATTAACCCCGAAACCGGTTTGGTGGAAATTATGGAAATACCGGGCCACCCCTTCTTTATTGGTGTGCAATACCACCCCGAATTAAAAAGCACTGTTGAAAGCCCTGCGCCACTGTTTGTACATTTTATTGCAGCAGCAAAAAAATACAACGAAGAGAAAAACGCGGTTAAACAACCCTTGAGGCGTACGGAGTTGATATAAGATATTGGGATGAATTTTTGCGCAGCCCAGGCTATAATTAGGCCTGGGCTGCTTGCATTTATACAATGTAAGCAGCAAAAACTTTGGCATATTCAAAAGAAAGGGTAGTGAAAAGTGAACCTTTACCTACCCTCTTTGTGATTTAAGTATTTTTGGGTAGTGTCTCAGTTTGAATTTTATTGTGAGACTGGCAGATTAATCCTAACTTGAAGCTACCTATAGAAAATTAAACTGTAAATGTGAAAGATGATTATTAAAAAAGTTGTCCCGGCTGATCTGGATACGTTTCTGCTATTGGCAAAAACAACCATTTTTGCGGCATTTGGGCATTTAAACGATCCACATGATTTTAAGTTATATATCGATAAAGCATTTTCAAGTGAAAAAATATTGTCTGAACTTACCAATGCGCAGTCAGAATTTTTCTGGGGATTTGCTGACGAGAAGCCTGCCGGTTATATTAAGTTAAATTATGGTAATGCGCAAACTGACATTAAAGATAAAGACAGTTTAGAAGTGGAACGTCTCTATGTATTGCCGGAATTTCAAAAACAGCGGTTAGGCAAACAGTTGATGGATTTTGCCGCGCAACAGGCAACAGCAAAAAATCTGACTTATATATGGCTTGGGGTGTGGGAACACAATATTAAGGCCATTAACTTTTACCAAAATAACGGTTTTGAACAATTTGGTAGCCATAGCCGTATGTTAGGAAATGAACAACAAAGAGATATACTGCTGAAAAGGGTATTGTATCAAAATAAAAATTCAAACTGAGACACTACCTATTTTTGTAATATACCCCGGCCGTTACCGCAGCCTGCATAATAGAAATGTAAAGCAATACAGTTTTCTTAATTTTAGGGTGTTAAACTGGCAGTATGGATAAAATGATAGAAGAGGTTTTTCCGCAGTTTCAGCAGGAACTAAAAGAAGAACTGGAAGAGAAGGCCCAGGTTAAGATTTTTAAAGAAGGCGAATTGCTGATGAAAACCGGCCAGTATTTTAGAAGTGTGCTGCTTATTGTAAGCGGGCTGATAAAAGTGTACCGCGAAGATGAGGAGGGCAATGAGTTTTTTATGTACTACCTGCAGCCGGGGCAGGCTTGCGCACTTAGCATGATATGTGCCACCCGCAAGCAGGCCAGCGAACTGATGGCCAAAGCGGTTACCGAAACCGAGGTGGTGATGGTACCGTTAGAGTATATGGATGCATGGATGAGCAAGTACAAAAGCTGGTATTACTATGTGCTTGAAAACTACCGCAGCCGCTTTAACGAGCTGCTGGTAACCATTGACCATATTGCCTTCAGGAACATGGATGAGCGCCTGCTGTTTTACCTGAAACGCCACCGCGAAACCTTAAAAACGGATATACTTACGCTTAGCAATACCGAAATTGCACAGGAGCTTAACTCCTCCCGCGAGGTTATTTCGCGGCTGATGAAAAAACTGGCCGAAAAAGGCATGATACGCCTGCTTAAAAACCAGCAGGTGCAGATACTTCACCTTGATATTGAGGACCATTTGTAGCTGCCTCCCCAGTTTTTATTTTCACCCCAAAGAATATTTTTTACATGCAGGTGCCGTTGCGGCCCTGCATTTTTTGCTTGTATGCAATGGTGTGACATCTGTCACGAAAAACGCTGTGCACCTGTGGTAGTTTTACATTACCTAATCAAAGGGTAATAAACACAAACAAGTAAAACGCATAGATCATGGACTTTTTTAAAAGATTATTTGGCGGTGATACCACCGATTTTAAAGCACTTGTTAGCAGTGGTGCTGTTATTGTTGATGTACGCTCAGCAGGGGAGTATGCAGGCGGGCATATAAGAGGCTCGCTTAATATTCCGGTAGATACTATACAGGGCAAAATAGCCGTCCTTAAAAAGAAAGGCAAACCCATTATTACCGTTTGCCGCAGCGGTGCAAGAAGTGGCATGGCACAATCTGCATTAACTGCTGCAGGCATTGAGGCATACAATGGCGGGCCGTGGGATTCATTAGCAAATAAATTAGCATGAGTAATATAACAACAGGATGGCATTTTTTTCGCCTGCTGCGCCTGGTACTTGGCCTGGCAGTAGTATGGCAGTCTGTAACATCGGGCGACTGGATGATAGCCGTATTAGGCGGCTTATTTGTGCTGATGGCGGTAACCAATACCGGTTGTTGCGGCGCAGGTGGCTGTGCCACGCCCAATACATTTAACAGGCAGGCAAAAGCCAGCAGTGAAGAATACGCAGAATACGAAGAAATAAAGGGGAAGTAACGGCATGGATGTGTGGCTGTAGGGCAGGCTGTGTACCGCGTAATGGTGGTACATGGCCTTTTTTTATGCACCCGTTGGTTTTGCAGCACAAAAAACCCGCCTTTGCAATGCATTGGCGGGCAGGTTATTGTTGGCAGTAATAACTTATGCTATTTGGGTTTTTGGCCGGTAAATTG
>CAZRDD010000328.1:566-6006 GCA_964598675.1 uncultured Parafilimonas sp. | reverse complement strand
TATGCCGCAAGTGAAAATGCTCCAGCAGGTCGCGAAAGGTAAAAATGGCCAGTTCCTTATGCAGCATATCGCCCTTCAAAGGCCCCACGCCTTTAAGGTATTCAATAGGAGAGTCTAATATGGTATTTGCGTAACTCAATACAATAGTTATAATCTGCTGCAAATGTAAGAGATGAGACGGAAGGGTAAATTACATAAATAGCAGCCAAAATTATGTGAGGACAATGATGGCTGGCTGCTACCTGCACAGACTGTAGCACTTTTAATTGCCTGGTAATACAAAAGGGGCGTTTTAGCGCCCCTTTTGTATTATTAACCTGTAGTTGTGTTATGTTACTTTTTGCCCTTGAGCAATTCGTCCTTTGTTACAACTTTTACTTTCTGTTTGTCTTTCAACTGTTTGCTTACAACATCGTAAGGGCCAGTTATTACAGTTTCTCCACCCTGTAAACCACTGGTAACTTCAATGTAGTTAATATCCTGTATACCTGTTTTAACGGGTACCTTTTTAACAGTGCCATCTGGCTGAAGGATGAAAACAATCTCCTGTATATCATCGCCCGAAGTTACGCTGGCCTGCTGGTCTGGCTCATCGGTTTTGGGCGCATCTTTTGTATCATCTTTTTTAGCAGCAGGGGCAACATCGCTGTTTTTATCCCTGGTGGTAACTGCATTAAGTGGTACAGACAACACCTGAGCATGTGTGCTGGTTTGAATATCTGCACTGCCCGTCATGTTCGGCCTGAAGGGGAACGGCTGGTTTTTAACAATCAGGTCTTTATACGAATCTGGCAACAGCCTGATATGTACCTGGTAATTTGTAACCGTGGTAGAAGAGGATGTGCTTGTAGTGGTTGATGAAGTTACCGGGTTGGCAATTTTATATACATACCCCTTAAACTTACGGTTGTTAAAGGCATCCACTTCAATTACAGCACTGTCGCCCAGCTTTACTTTAGGTATATCGTTTTCTCCAACATCAACCTGTACTTCAATGCTGTTAAGGTCGGCTATGCGCATAATTTCAGTACCGGCCATTTGCGCCACACCCACAACCCTTTCGCCTTTCTTTACTTCAAGCAGGCTTATCACCCCGTCCATCGAGGCGGTAATGGTGGTACGGCTTACATTTTTGCTGGCAAGGTTTAAGTTGGCCTGGGCACTTTGTATGGCGGCCTGGCTGGCTTTAATGCTTTGCAGGGATGCTGCATAGTTTGCTTTAGCGGCGAGATAAGCCTGCTGCGACTGTTCAAACTCCTGGCGGGAAACCACTTTCTGGTCAAGTAAGGTTTTTTCCCTGTTAAAAGCAGCTTCTGTTTGGTCTAAAGTTGCTTTTAAAGCCTGTAGCTGTGCTTCGGAGTTGCTGGCCTGTGCCTGGCTTTGTGCAACGCCTGCGGCGGCCTGGTCTCTTTGCGATGCGTAAATGTCTGCATATACTTTTGCAAGCACCTGCCCTTTTCTAACAGTATCGCCTTCCTTTACATCCAGCTCAACAATTTCGCCAGATATATCGGAACTAACTTTTACTTCAATTTCGGGGAATATTTTGCCGCTTGCATTTACTGTTTCAGTAATGGTACGTTTTACCGCTTTTTCTGCGGTAACGCTGGTGCCTTCATCTTTGCCAAACAGCCCGGCAAATTTGGCACCTAACAGCACTACAACTATTATGCCCGTTATAATTAATATCCATTTTAACGTTTTGCTCATATCGTTAGGTTCTAAATTGTTTAATTAAAGCTTTACGCCCTGCCCTTTATAAAACTCAAGAATTTTCATCCTGAAAACATAGTTGTACCGTGCTGATAACTCGTTTACCTGCGCTGTAAAAAGGTTATTTTCAGTTAAAATGAAATCAATGGTTGATAGTACCCCTAATTCGTACCTTTTTTTAGAAAGGTCGTAAGCATATTGCTGTGTTTTGTGGGCTTTTACGGTTGCATTGTAGCTTTCCAGCGATGATACCGCACTTGAATAAGCCTGGTATATATTTGATTGCAGGGTTATCTCATCCTGCTTTTGGGTGAGCTTGTAATTTTCAAGGGCAAGCTTTGCCTGCTCGTAATTGGTTTTTAGCTGCCTGTTGTTAAAAATGGGTACATTTAAAGATACACCAACGGCCTGGCTAAAGTTTATATCGCCCACCTGCTTAAAATACGATGGCTTTGTAGTAAACGTGTTATAACCGGGTGTAAGTGCATAATAGTTAGTGCCATTTACGGGTACTACACCTAATGTATCATATTTACCGGTGGGTGCATAGCCTGCAAACTCGCGGTAGGTGCTTGCGTAGTTGCTGCTAAGCTGAGCAAAGGCTGTAAGCGTGGGGTACATAGCCGCTTTAGCGCTTTTAACCTTGTATTGCTGCGAAATGATATTTAAGCTGTCAAAACGTTGCTTGGGCTGGGTGCCACGGGCCATACTGTAAACATCGGCAGGCTGTAATTCGGCAATCGCTTCCAGCGGTATTCTGTCTACATCGGGTATCGAAACTTCAAAAGGCGTACTCAGGTCCAGGCTTAATGCGCCCATCAGGCTTATTTTGTTTTGCTCTGCGGTGCCTTTTGCTGTAATATAGCTGCTGCTGTCTGTTGCCAGTTGCGCTTCAAGCTGTGCGGCATTTAACTCCGGCATACTGCCTGCATCCACCAGCTTACGGGTATTTGCCAGTTGCTGCGTTGTAAGGTCTACTTTTAGCTTGGCTGCATTGGCTGTTTCAAGTGAAAGCAGGTAATTAAGGTAGTAATTGGCTACCGATAATGATATATCGTTACGGGCAGCATCAGCAAAACTCTTGCTGGCTTCCTGTGCGGCAGCAGTAGCTTTAATATTGTTTTGAACGCTGAAAAAATTAAACAAGGTGGCGTTGGAGCTAAGCCCATAACTCTGAAAAAATACACTGTTGGTGGTGTATTGGTTGGAGGTAGGGTCAATTGACCTGCCCGAGCGTATACCTGCCTGTGTATTAAACGAAAGGTTAGGGTAAACTGCTGCGCGGGATAGCTGTGTGTTTAATGCCGCAATCCTGGCCTGTACATCAGCCTGTTTAACCGAAATGCCGTTTGCAATGGCATAATCCACGCAACGCCTTAAATCCCATGTGTTCTGTGCATATATTCCTGTAGAAACTGTTAAAAGAATACATGCAAAAATGTACTTCCTCATAAAACAAATGTACTTGTAATACCTTTTACAGTACTACATTTTTTAGATGAACGGAAACCGTGCGGTTTATGAGGCAGTAACAAGTGATTGCCTTGGATATTAAGACTGTTTTGTGCCTGAAATAGCCGTAAAACCCCTCTCAAGGTCTGCAATAATATAGTCGGCTTCCTCTAGCCCCACATACAGGCGCATCATTCGGTGCGGTATGCCGCTGGCATCAAAGGCTTCCCTTTTAATGGCAGCGCTGCCGGGTATGATAAGCGATTCGTGCCCGCCCCAGCTTACGGCCATTAGTATATGTTTTAGCGATTCGCAAAAAAGTTCGGTTTCTTCCACCGTTGTTACCTTAACCACAAATGTTAGCAGGCCACAGGCACCGCTCATTTGCTGTTTGGCCAGCACATATTGCGGAAAAGCCTCATCAAAAGGAAAGATTACCTTCTCCACAAGAGGGTGTTGTTTAAGGTACTCTATCACGGTTTTGGTGGTTTGGGTAATACGGCTTAACCTGGCGGGCAGGGTGCGCAGGCCGCGTATAAGCAGCCAGGCATTAAAAGGCTGTATGCCACTGCCAATGTTCATATACTCGCTGTTAAATATGCGTTCTATCATTTTGCGGCTGCCGCTTAGCACACCCGCCACCACATCGCTATGGCCGCCAATATATTTAGTAGCAGACTGCAGGCTAAGGTCAATACCCAGCTCCACCGGGCGTTGGTAAATGGGGGTGCAATAGCTGTTATCGCAAATGGTTATAATATTATGCTGTTTGGCAAGCTGGGCCACGGCTGCAAGGTCCTGCAACTCGAACGACCAGCTATTGGGGCTTTCCAAATAATAAATTACGGTATTGGCCTGGGTGGCGGCTGTAAAATTGTTTATGTAGGTACCGTCAATATAGGTGTGGGTTACGTTAAAACGGGGCAATATCTCCTCAAACATCTTTTTTGCCCAACTGTACACCCCTTTAACGCTAACAATATGGTCGCCGCTTTTTACATTGGCCAATACGGCTGCAAAAATGGCTGCTGCGCCACTGTTAAAAACCAGGCAATCCTCTGCCCCATCCAGTGCGGCCAATTTTTTGCGCAATATTTCAACAGTTGGGTTAAGGCCACGGCTGTACAGCCAGGTACTGTACTCATCTTCAAACCCCTTGCGCATGTCATCCACCTTCTTAAAAGCAAAATTGCTGGTTTGTATAATAGGGGGTGCTATGGCGCGAAAGTAATCATCACGGTCTTCGGCGTATTCGTTGAGTATATAAGATATATCCATTCGCTAAATATTATGGGGGCTAAAATAGCGCAATGCAGGCAACTATTTAAAAAAAGGTTGTGCCGCCCGTAACGGGTTTAGCGCGCCCTTAAGTACCGGTTTAACAAAGCCCATATAAAAATGCCTGAAAATGAAAGCAAAATCATTCTTATGCCGTGGTCTCTGTGCTGCTGCCGGTACGCGTATATTCTTTGTCCGTTGGGTAGTGTTTTTTTGTAATAGGCAATGCCCAGCCCAATAATAAAGCCAAAAAAACCACCCAGTATGGCCGAAATATACCCAAGGTACAAAACATATACGGCACATGATCAGGCTTTTCCAGTTCCTTTATCCGCCTGCTTTTCAACAGGTCAATCACACCTGGGCTTATTTCTATACCCCTGTCTTTTAAAATTTTCAGTGCTAATTGGTAATCTAAGTACCCCCATTCATCAGATGCGGCAACAAGTTCCATCAGTTCCTCATCTGTAAACTGAAACAGGTAATAATCTTCATCAACATTATCTACCTGTGTTTTGTAAAATTCTTCAAGGCAGGTACGCGCTTTAATAAAATCATCCTTTTTTATTTGCAGGCTTATGTCAACGGTAAGGGCATTATTCGTATACGCGGGGTCAAGTATTTTGTGGTTATCAGACAGTAGAAATTCAATGCCGTTTTGTTTTAATACACTGGCTACTGCATCAGCAACGGCTGCATCGCTAAATTGTTGAAATACTAAAAATTGGTTTTCCATGTATGGGTTGGTTTAAGGTATTGCGCTATTATGTACAAATTAAAGCATTTTGCACCACTTACCCGCTTCATGTATTGGCGCGCCCGGCAACATAAATGTTATCAGCCCTAAAAGTTACCCTTTTTTAAAATACACCCTAAAGGTAGTGCTATTGCCTTCGCTGCTTTCCACCTCAATTCTGCCACCCATTGCTTCTACCTGAAATTTTGTAATAAACAAACCCACCCCCTGCGCCCCGGCATTTTTATGAAAGGTTTGGTA
>CAZRDD010000328.1:0-556 GCA_964598675.1 uncultured Parafilimonas sp. | reverse complement strand
TTTTTTCCGTGTTTTTCAAGGTTTATGCCCAACCCGTTGTCTTTTATGGTAAGCATTAACTCTCCGTTTTTTTCAATACAATCAACCTCCACCACAGGCGGGCGTTGCGGGTGCCGGTATTTAATGGCATTGGTTAAAAAATTAAGCAATATACTTTCTAAATAAGCTGGATTGGCAGAAAGTTGCATAGCTGCGTCTACATGATTAAGAATGGTTGCATTGGCCAATGTTATTTGAATACGCAAAATCTCCAGCACTTTGTTAATATAGTCCTGCAGGTTTAGCAGTTCAGGCTTAATTGCGCCCTGGTTATGGGCTTTTGCAATCTCGTTAAGGTTGGTAACAGTATCGCCAAAGCCTTGCGACATTTTTTTAAGGTACTGCAGCATAATATCCCGCTCTTCTTCGGAGGACGGGTTGAGAAGAATGTCAACGATGGAGTTCAGGTTGGCAGCATACGATTTCAGGTTATGTGATACAATATTGGCAAAGTTTAACAGCCGCCTGTTTTGCTCATTTACTGTTTCGTTTGAACGGATGAGTTCTTTTTCCAGCA
>CAZRDD010000327.1:0-6011 GCA_964598675.1 uncultured Parafilimonas sp. | reverse complement strand
AATCTTCGGCAAGTGACCACTGCTGCTGTATTGTTTCTGCTTGTTTTTTAAAGTAATCAAGCTGCAGTTGGGTTTCCTGCAGAGATATAGAATAGCTGCTTATCCTGCTCCTCGCTTCTTCCACCTCAGCTTCATAAAACCTTTGGTGGGTAATGGCCGCCTTTTTAAGCCGCTCCTGCTGAAGTATGTCCTGAATATGCTGCACTGCAAACCTTGCCTGTTGTATATTGTCCTCGTTTTGCTGTTTTATTTCCGTTAAAGCTTTTTCCATTAACACCCTTAGTGCTTCTTTTGCTGCGGCTGTATCTTCGCGCAAGGCCACTTGTTTGCCTTTGTTATCCTGCTCCTCGGCAAGGTTGCTTTGTTTTAGCGCCGTAAAAAGGCTTTCGTATTTGGTGGTAATGCCCGAAAAAGCTGCTGTTAACAACTGCATTTCATGCTTTAAATGCCCCTGCTCAGTTTCCAGGTTTTTCTTGTTGGCGCAGCGCATAATAACACTGTCAATTTGCTGCGCATTATAATACTCTGTTTTTTCTTTAGCTTTTTTTATTTCACTATCCAGTACATTAATCCTTGCTTTTATCCTGTCTGTTTTGTTAGTAAAGCGTTCGTGTAAATGTGCCGCATCCTCTTTAAGCAATGCTATCTCATCGGTTATTTTTTCCTTTTTTTCGTTGAGTTTTGGAACATCCCTTGTGTAACTGGCGGCACGCCATGCAAGCTGCAGGGCAAACAAATTTTTTTGGTTATCCAGGTGTTTTATTGCCAGGTGGTTTTTAACAGCCTCCCCAGCCTGCTTTTGCACATGTGGCTGGCTGTACATGTGCAGGTCGTTTAGCTGACTTTCAAAGTTTTTAAGGTGGTGGGTATAACTTTGCAGGTCAATGGTAATGTCTTCTTCATTAAGCGACATGATAATTGTTTGCTTAATAAATTCCGCTTCAAGCTTGCTGTTTAAAAAAACATTTTGTATGGTGCGCGGTATGTTTTTGTATTGTTTGCTTTCGAGCAGTGCATACCTGGCAAACTCTTTTTTACCACCTTCAATATTGCCGTAAATAATGTTTCTGTACTCTTCATAACTGTCAATCTTACGGCTATAGCCAATAAGCGCTTCATCAAGTACCCGGCGGATGTCTTCCCATTTTTCATAAGCCATCCCGGTATCGGGCACATAATGCAGGCGGTTGTAAGCGCCATCAATAAAATAAAAACAAACTTTGCCCTGGCTTTTAAAGGCTAAAATGCAGAAAGGCCCGGCTTCGCCCACCACCTCGTATATTAAAAAAGAATTTTGGAACGGGAAATAATATTCAGCAAAATTTTTCTTTTCTCTTGATATACCCAGTTTTAACGTATCGGCATTATAAAAAAACAGCACAGCCCTCAGCAACGTGCTTTTGCCTACGCCCTGCGTACCAATCAGGTGAACGTTTCCATCAAGCATTACTTCTGCATACTGTATGGTTGCACTGTGTATAAAAACTATTTTATTCAGAAATCTCATTGATTACCTCTTCTTGTATTTGAATACTTGCTATAAGGTCTCTTATATAGTTGAATGAAGTAAGCACTTTATACTGGCCTGTTATTTCATTCTCCAGCTCTGCGTAGCCGGGTGCTGCAAGTTGTTTTTCTATAAGCGCTGTTATCCGTTCCTGGTAACTTCCTTCACCGGTAAGGCGCTTCATTATTTCCAGCTTATCTTTCAGGCTTGCATCTACTTTTACCTGTACAAGTATATCGGACACAGCAAACCTGAAACCTGGCGCAAAACTATTATTGAAAGCCATGCAAAAATCTATCACATCCACCCAGCGGAACGCCTGCTCAATCTTATTCTCTATAGATACCCGTACTTCGTTACGGGAAAAATAAAAGTATTCATCCCCCTTTTGCAGGATGAACCCGATGGCGTTAAAATAATCGTACAATTGTTCAAAATTATCATGGATAGTATCGAACAGCCTGCGGTTATTGGGGTCTACTGCATTGCTGCAAATAAATTTACCTTTACTCAGCAATTCAAAAATATCGGTGGTGTGCCTTGCAGCAATATTCATACTGTAATTATATTTTATAGAGGAAGTACCATGGCATATTCTACCAGCCCCTCCCGCTGAAAAATTTCTTTTACATTAAAATCCTTTTCGTACATAGAAACCATCTGGCAAAAAATTGTTACCCTTTCTTCATAGCCAACCTCGCGCGGGTACTTGTATTTGCCCAGGTAACTGTGCAGGTGGTCGCCGGAGGCTATAAAACCGCGCTTAATTTCTTCAAGGTCAATAAACACTTCTTCATCGGTACCGGGCAGCAGGTCGTGGCTTGCAATGCCTTCTGCAACCGGCAGCAAATTCTTTCTGTATTGCTTTAACCTGGCAGCCACTCTATTAACTGCGGCCCGGCCTTCATCCTCCTGCAGCTGCTCCAGCGAAAGCTTAAGGGGATATGCAGGCCGTGGCTCAAACAAAACATCGTGTTTGCTGGCCAGTAAATGTAACAGGTTTGTTTTGGGTTTTAACTCAAACTGGTCTTTCAGGTATTTAACCTGCTTTATTTTTTCCAGCAGCCTGCTTTGATGTTTTACCTGGTGCAGGTATTCAATAATTTGTTTTTGTGTTTCTATAAGGTTGTGCCTGCTTTCTGTAAGCTGCCCCCTAAGTTCCGTTACAATATGCTTTAGTTCTTCATCCAGCGCAGTGCTGAAAAAGGTAATTTCCCCACCCGTAACCAACCCTTCTGTTTGCTCAATAAGACTGTATATGGCACGGCGTTTTTCATCCAGCAATTCAAGCCTCGCAATTTTTATTGAATATGTAGGCTCTGTTTTAAAGGCGTTTTCTATGTTACGGTTCAGGTCTATTACGTTGCGCAGGGTAATGCGGCCTATTTTGCGCAACGCTGCTTTTACCTGTTTTTGGTAACTGTTTTTCCGCAGCTCATTGTTCTCCTGCAGGTAAAAATTAATATTTTGCTTAACCTGCTGTATATTTTCGTTAATATAAGCGGTATTTATATCCTCATTAACCTCCAGCACTTGCTCAAAAAACTCCCTGAACTGTTCATCAAGCTCCAGGTATGCGCCATTTTTACGCAGTACACCTTTGCTGCAAAGGGTTTCCAAACGGTCTTCGTCCACAAAAGCCAGTGCATGCTCATATTTATAACTAAAAAACCGCCTTTTTTCAAACATCTCTGTCAGCAGGTCTTTGGCCCAGGCCAGCGTGCTGATGAGGTCTTTTATAGATTCAAAGTGGTTCATATTGTAAAAAGTCTAATCAACAAAACCTTTTGTGGTTTGCAATATAAAACAATCTATTTAAGCATATTTTTAAATTTCATTTTAGGGCTGCTCCCAGCAGCAGATTAAAAAAGCCAGCATGAACCCAAGAAATGATTTAAGGTTAGTTTGAAAATACAACATACCACCAGTATATTGTTTAGGCCAAAAGGGTTTAAATAGTTGTTAACTATAAAATAGAGCAAACAAGTAAACAAGTGTTTAGTTGAAACCTTAGGCTATTCATAACCCCTTTAATAATAAGCCTTTTACACAGCCACATTTAAGCTATTTTTGATTTAAAAAAGATGACAGGCTTAGTAATGTGCGGCGGTAAAAGCCAACGGATGGGCAGCGATAAAGGGTTGCTGTTACACCAGGGGAAAACCTGGGCGCAAAAAGCTGTTTACACATTATCCTGCTGCAACATGCCTGTATTGTTATCTGTACGAAAGGAGCAGATACCGCTGTACACCGCCTGTTTTGATAACAGCATATTGTTGCCTGATGCGGATATAGCAACCGGCGGGCCAGCAAAAGGTATTTTATCGGCACACCTGCAACACCCTGGGGAGAATTTTTTTGTACTTGCCTGCGATATGTTAAACATGCAGGCGGAAGCAATACAATTTTTACTTGCCCAAAGTAAAGAGAGGGAAGGTGAAGTTTTTGTTTATACCATTAACGGTAATGCTGAACCATTGTGCGGCCTGTACACCTGCACCGCATTAGCAAAAATTAACCAGTTATATCAACAGCAGGCCATTAAAAAAAACAGCATGAAATACCTGTTGTCGCAGGTTAATACTGTGTATGTTGATGTTCCCTTTAATTGGTTGCCTTACTTTAAAAACTATAATACCGGCAGCGACTTAACAGCAGGTTGAGCGAAAAACGTCCTCGGGTATTTTTTGCAAATCCTGTTTGGGGGTGCCACACAAGCTGCAACAATACTCAACGGGTAATTCATCATACGGTGTGCCGGGCAAAATGCTGTTATCTTCCTCCCCAACGGCCTCATCATATACAGTTAAACAGTTTTTACACTGGTATACAAATTTTGTATGTTGCAATGCAACGGGCAGCGGCTTAGCGGCTGCGGCAGTTTCTGTTATGGGGGTTTCGCTGGTTTCCCTTTCATAAAAATATTTGCACAGCGAAACCAGGTAGGTGCCAATAAAGTCTTTTTCAACATTATCGCGGTACACTACCAGTTCTTTTGAGTTTGGGTTAAAGTCTTTGGTGTGAAGTATATCAAACCGCTCCAGCGATTTTAAACGGTTTGCTCTTCTATTAGGCTTCAAACGTATAATAACCGAGCCGTACATATTTGCAGATGGCAATGTTTCAACAGCAAATATTAATCCGTAAGTGCGTACATCTTCTTTATCAAAATGCCTTATAATATGGCGTTTAATAATTAAGCCTTCATCAGTTTCGTCTTCCACCTGCCAGTTTAGTTCATTGGCAGCATGGCGTATGTTTATACGGTATTTGCCCAAAGCATAATCCCACAAATAGCGGTGATGATTTTCAATGCCTTTTATAATCAGGCTCTTCCACGGGGTTGTGTAAAGCTGGCCAATTTTTGTTTCGAGGCAAATGTTGCAGAGGTGCATCAAAAATAAAACAGAAAACATTTCATCGCGCCTGTAAATGCCCAGCCAATTGGCAGTACCTTCCCTGTTAAGGCCCTCGTAGTAAGGGAAATAGAATGTTTTAAAAGCAACAGCTTCTTCAACAGGCCTGGAGATATACGATACCTCATCCTGCACCTGGTACACAAGCCTGTTTACATCAAAAGGTGCATCATCAGTGTTGTTATAATTATTTAGTATTATCTGTTCTGCTTTTTGCGATACGGCCGCAATATCGTTTGTATAAACAAGCTCGGGCCAGCAATACGTTTTACCCGTATGCGGCAGGCGTATGTACAAATACCAAAAGTGCTGGCTGGTTGAGGATAGCCAGTTAAGGTGCCCGGTAAAAAAAGGCACCAGGTGTTGCTGGCTGTCGCAAATATTTATTTTAAGCCTCGGCGTGTAGGTAAAGAGGTCAAAAACATCTTTATATACCCCCTCGCGCAGCCAGCTTTCGCTGGTAAAAATATTTGCAGCAGCATAGGAGCTTACAATGTTTGGCCTTTTCTTTCTTCCTTTTTCAAAGGAGATATTTTTAGCTGAGCAACCCGCTTCAAATTCTTCAAAGTTATTGCCCGGTATATGCACAATAAGTTGTTGCCTCAGGCCAAAGCTTACGTGCTGCACACCTGCGTTTTTTGCAATATACAGTATGGCCAGCAGGTTACCCGGGCTTACAATACCCCCTGTAAAATTGATATGTACCTCAGTTGCATTTTTCATTTATACTATGCGGTTAAGCCAAACTCTTTTAATGCTTTTGGCAGGTTTTTGCTTTCGTGGCTTTGCCTGCTCAGTTTTATTAACGCAAACCGCTGCAGGTTGCCCAGGCGCTGCCATTGCGCAACAGATATGTGTATGCCCAATTGCAACGCTTTTTGATAAAGCATTTCAAACACATACTCTTTGTTGTTCCATGCCGGGTATTTTTCCACAGCAAGCGCTGTAGCAGTGTTGCCTGTTTTGGCAAGCACCAGTTGTTGCAAATACCGTTTATACAATGCTATATCGTTTGCTGCGATGCATTTTTTCTCCACCAGTACCTTTCTTTCTTCTACAGTAAACCTGCACCACTCCTCCAGTTTAAG
>CAZRDD010000326.1:0-6031 GCA_964598675.1 uncultured Parafilimonas sp. | reverse complement strand
AACCCCAAAACGCTGTTGGTTTTTGTTTTTCGAAAAACGTTTTTGCGGTGTGTTTCCACCGTTCTTTCGCTAATAAAAAGCTTATCGGCAATGTCTTTATTCGAAAGCTCTTTTTCAATAAGCCTTACAATTTCAATTTCGCGCTGGGTAAGGTGGTTTTCTTCGTTTTCTTTTTTTACGTTGCTAAACTTTTCCAGTTCGGCCAACACCTGCTCGCTAAAATAAATGCCGCCTGCGGCAATTTTTTTAATGGCTGCGGTAAGCTCCTGCTTGCCGGTGTTTTTTAACAGGTAGCCAGCTATATCGGCATTGTTTATCATTTCGTTTACCACATCGCCCTGGCCGCTCATGCTTAACGCCAGTATTTTAATACAGGGAAACTGCTCCTTTACCATTTTGGCAAGCTCCTGGCCGGTTATGCCCGGCATCATAATATCGGTAAGTAAAATATCAACTGGTGTGGTTTTAAGCATTTCAAGCATCTGAATGGGCGATGTGCTGAGGGCCACAATCGTAAAACCTTCATGGCCTTCCAGCAGGGAGGTTATACCATCCAGCACTATTTGATGGTCATCAACTATAGCAAGCCTTATATTGTTCATCGTAGCAAAAAGGGGGTAACGAATTTTACATGAAAGATACTGTTTTTTACATAAACGGAACATAAATGGAAACCGCCGTACCCATACCAGGGTTAGAATCCCACTCAACAGTACCCTTTAAATAGGCAATACGGCTCTGTATGTTTTTTATACCTATGCCTTCAAAAGCAGCTATATCATTTGTATTAAAGCCATGGCCATTGTCTTCAATTACAGCGTTTATTCCATCACTATCGCGCATCAGGGTAATGTCAAGCCTGTTTGCCCCGGCATGTTTTATAACGTTGTTTACACATTCCTGTATAACCCTGTATAACACCGTTTCAATATTTGCATCTATTTTTTCGTTTAGCCCTTCTGCATGCAGGCTTATGCTTATTACCCTGCGGTCAATCTTTTCCAAAAACTCCCTTATGGCCATTGCCAGCCCCGATTTAAGCAGTGCATTGGGCATCATGTTATGCGACACGGCGCGCAATTCGTTACAGCTTTCGTCAATAAGGCCCACTACTTTTTCAAATCTTGTTTTTTGTTCAGGGGTGGTAAAGGGTATTTCATCCTCAATAGAAGAAAGGTTCATTTTTGCGGCACTCATCATTTGCCCAATACCATCGTGCAGGTCGCCCGCAATGCGTTTTCGTTCGGTTTCCTCTGCGGCAATTACTGCTTTGGTGGCAAGGTCCTGCTGGCGGGTAATTTCAAGGTTTAGCCTTGCCTGCTGTTGTAAACGGTAGCGCCTGTAGGCTGAGTACGCCAGCAGGCTGCCCAAAAACAGCGTGCCTGTTATGCCTGCAATCCAGTAATTGCGCCGGGTAATCTGGAATTTTTGCAGTTGTATCGTTTCTTCTTTTTCGGCCGTTTCGTATTTCCGGGATAGCTCCTCTACCTGCTTTGCCGATTCCAGCCGGTAAATGGAGTCTTTAATATTATTATACCTGCGGAAGTAGGAGAGTGAAGCTTGATAGTTGCCCTGTTTTTCGGCCACGCCGGAAAGTTGTTTAAGATTGGACAGTATCATATCCTGAAAATGGATGCCTTCTGCATATTGATTGCTTTGCAGGTAACTTTCGGCAGCCCTGGTATAATCGCCTTCGGCATTGTAAGTATCGCCAAGGTCGGAGTATGACAACGCAATAGCAAAAGAATCCTTTAGCCGCTGCCTTATTTCCAGCGATTGCAGGTTATAGGTTTTAGCCTCCCGGTAGTTTTTCTGTGTGTTGTAAATGCCGGCAATAAAACTAAACGCGTACGATATGCCGATTGAATCCCCCATTTTTTGTTTAAGGGCAAGCGCCTGCTGGTAGTTGCTTAAGGCTTCATTATAGTTGTTTTGATACTCGTACACAACGCCCAGCTCATTATAAGTGGTAGCAAGGTTATTGTCATCGCCCAGGGCTGTATAAATGGCTGCTGCTTTGTTGTAAAAAGTAAGTGCCCTGTTGTATGGACCGGTTTTGCGGTAAAGTTTGGCAATATCGTTGTACAGGGCTGCCAGCAGGGCAGGGGCCTGCTTTTTCTCCAGTATGGCGGCCGCTTTGTAATAGTAAAAGGCTGCACTGTCGTAGCTGCCTTTAAAATAATGTGCCCAGCCTATATGGTGGTACATTACCCCGGTGGCTGTAGTATCTTTTTGCAGGATGGCCAGTGCAAGCCCCTGCCTGCCAAAAACCAGGTTACTGTCAAAGTTTTTAAGCGATAAAAGCCCTGATAATTCGGTGAGTGCAGAAAGCTGTGCAGCCGGTGTTGCGGCCGTTTTAACCACATTAAGCAGGCTGTCTGCCCCGCTACGTTGGCATAAGGCGGGCGTTGCAAAAAACAGCAGCAGAACAAGCGGGGTGATTTTTAACATGGCACGGATGTTTGAGAAGCATTTATTACAGGGGAAAGAACTAGATTGTCTTAGAAAATAGTCGGTTATAATGGTACATGTACTGCCGCCAGGGTACCCCTGCCCGGCGAGGAGTCCCACTCCACCGTGCCTTTAAGGTAAGTAACCCTGCTGACGATGTTTTTAAGGCCGATGCCCGAAAAACTATTCATTTTGCTGGTGTCAAAACCCTTGCCGTTGTCCTCTATAGCCGCGCTGATGCCGTCCTGGTCTTTTATAAGCGATATGTAAAGGGTGGATGCCCCGGCATGTTTTATTACATTGTTTACGCACTCCTGTATTACCCGGTACAAAACGGTTTCGGTGTTTTTATCAATGCGTTCATCAAGCCCTTCGGTATGCAGACTTATTTTTATAACGTGGGCATCAATTTTATCAATAAACTCTCTTACGGCCGAAGCCAGCCCCGATTTAAGCAAAGCATTAGGCATCATGTTGTGCGATACAGAACGTACCTCGTTGCAGCTTTCGTCAATAAGGGCTATCACTTTGTCAAAGTTCTTTCTGCCGTCTGCTGAGGTAAACTCTATGCTGTTTTCAATAGAAGAAAGGTTCATCCTGGCGGCACTCATCATCTGGCCAACGCCATCGTGCAGGTCGCGCGATATTCTTGTACGTTCATTTTCTTCGGCCTCAATCACAGCCTTGCTCGCAAGGTCCTGCTGGCGTAAAATTTCGGCCTGTAGTTTTGCCTGTTGTTTAAGCCTGTACCTGCGGTAGAACGACCATGCCAGTAGTATAAGTGATACCAGCACCGTTGTTATACCGGCTATGTAGTAATTGCGTTTGGTTATTTCAAACTGCTGCTGCTGTATTTGTTTTTCCTTTTTCTCTGTTTCGTACCGGGCAGTAAGTTCGGCTACCACTTCCGTTTTATCCTGCTTTGCCAGCGACTCCCGCAGGTTTTTATACAGCACGAGGTAATGATATGCAGAATCGAATACTTTGTGGCGCGAGAAAAAATCCGAAAGGCTTTCGTAAGCCTGGTAGGTTTGCTTGCTGTTGTTAATAGCTATGGCAATGGCCAGCGCTTTTTTAATGTTTCTTTCGGCATTGGCAAGGTCTCCTTTCCGTTCGTAGTTCTCGCCTAAGTAGTTGTAAGTGTAGGCGAGCTCGTGGTTTTCGTTAATACGCTCCCGTATGGCAATAGATTCTTTTAAATATTTTTCTGCAAGCGCGGTATTGCCTTTAAAGGAGTAGGCGGCCCCAATATCGTTATAGGTAAATGAGATGGCTGAGGAGTCGTGCAGGGGCTCAATTTGCTGGTAAGCTTTAAAGTAATACTCAAGCGCCTTATCGTAGTTCTTTTTTTCGCGGTTGGCTATGCCCAGCCCTTCGTACGACTGGTAAATATCCCTTGTAAGACCCAGCCTTTGCCTTATGGCCAGCGCCTGCAGGTGAAAATCAACCGCTTTGTCAATATCTTTTATGGTCATTTGTACAACCGCGCAGCCAGACAGGCTGTTGGCCATCATTTTTTCATCCTTATTTTTCTCGGCAATGTGGTAGGCGTTCATGTGATGCGTCATGGCATCAGCATAACGCGCTTTACGCCGGCAAAGGGTACCGTAGATGTTTTCGGCCTGGCACTCACCCAGGTAATCGTTGGCGGCGTAGGTTGTTTTAATAGCCGAATCGGCCACCTGTAGGCCTGCATCAATTTTGCCCATGGCTTCATAAACCGTTGCAAGGCCAGCATAGCCCCTGCCTAAAGGCAATGCTGCATTGGTTGCCTTAGCCAAATCAACCGCTTTACGGCCATACTGGTAAGCCTCTGTTATGTTGTATTTTACCAATACAATGCAAAGCCTTGCATAAATAACTGGCACCTGTTGCGAGGGCAGGTTGTTTTGGCGAAGGATGGCTTTTAACGAATCGGCCTCGTTGTTTTGGCAATACAGGGCGGCAGGCGTACACGCCAGTAAAAACAGGTACAGAAGATATTTCATATAAACAGGCATTCGCAGGCTGCAGGCCGGGTACAATAAATTGTTTTCTACGGAAAAGTAAAGTTTTTTTCCGTAGAAACAATTTTAAAAACCCAGCACATCCTTCATGCTAAAAATGCCTTTTTTGCCTTGTATAAATTCAGCCGCCAGTACGGCGCCACCGGCAAAACCTTTACGGTTGTGGGCGGTATGTATAATTTCAATATCGTCAATAGCCGATGTATATTTTATTTTGTGTGTACCTGGGGCGGGGTCAATACGGTCGCTGATAATGGCCAGGTCTGCGGCATTGCCGCTTACATGGTTAACCCATTGCTTTTTTTGATGGATATGCTGTAAAACCTGTTCGGCAAGCGTGATGGCTGTGCCGCTGGGTGCATCTTTTTTTTGTGTATGGTGAATTTCCTCAAGGGCAACATCGTAGCTGCTGTGGGCTGCCATCAGTTTGGCTAAATAGGTATTGAGTTCAAAAAAAATGTTCACCCCAATGCTAAAGTTGCTGGCATATAAAAAAGCGCCGTTATGCTGCAGGCAAAGGCTTTTTATCTCCTCCAGCCGCTCAAGCCAACCGGTAGAACCGCTTACAACAGGCACCCCCGCAGCAAGGCATTTTTTTATGTTTTCGGCAGCACTGTGCGGCCCGGTAAATTCAATGGCTACATCCGCTTTTCTAACAGCCTCATCTGTAAATTCTTCAACATTTTCAATGCCAATACGCAGCACAATATTGTGGCCTTTTTGCAGGGCAATTTCCTCAATGGCCTGGCCCATTTTTCCGTACCCTATCAATGCAATGTTCATATAATATTTTTAGTTGAGTATAATAGTATTTAAGTTGTTACAGTAACGGCACTGCCCTTGTAAACAGCAGTAAAAAATACAGGGCTACAGCAACGGCTGTAAGCTGCATTATTTATTGCTGTGCGAATGTACTTGTAAAATAAACACGTTTAATGCACCCGCTAAGGCAGTGTTAGCTCTTTATGGTGCTTTGCTTTGAAATTAAATACAAAACCCAGGTTGGGCGATTTAAATACGGGGTCGTATCCCGGCTGTATTTTCATGCTGAGGTCGCTGCTTACGTCAAAGTCTTTCAGGTGGCCAAACACGGTGGCATCTACTACGTTAAGGCCCCAGGCAAGCAGGGTGATGAGGACGGAATAATCCCTGTCGCGCCGGAAATTGTTACGCAGGTACTGTAGTGTATAGGCATCCAGCGGCGCACCGGATGAAGTTATTAGTTTTGGGTTTATCTGGCTGTAATTGGCCGTTTGGCCATTAACTACAATGGTATAGGCATCCCTGGTGCGTTTGTACCAGGTGTTGTTGTAAAAAAAAGTACCAATGGGTATGCCCACGGCTGCGTATACCAGGGGTATTTTCCAATACTCGCGGTTGTAAGCCTGCCCCCAGCCAGGTATCATCAGCGACCGCAAAGTGGCTTTGTGCGGGTCGTGCTTCTTTTTAACCAGGGTGTCTTTTTTGGCGGCGTTGGCGGTAGCGGCGGTATCAACAGTAATTTGCTTTATTACCGCTGCTTTTCTGTTTCTGTTAAATTTGGCGGTATCCTGCTTTTCGGGAATAATCCTGTG
>CAZRDD010000325.1:0-6054 GCA_964598675.1 uncultured Parafilimonas sp. | reverse complement strand
GGCGGGAGAGTTAAGGTGCGTAAAAAATTAAGCCCCGTCATGCCGCGTAGCTGCATATCTAAAAAAATAAGGTCTACCTCTTTGTTTTTTAAAACATGTGTTGCTTCAACAGCATTTTACAAATGCCTGCCAATTCAAACCCCTCCACACGCGAAAGGTGGTTTTGTATAACCTGCTGCGCAAGTATTTCATCCTCAACTATCATGCACCTTATCACTGTGGGTTAAGTTTTAATATTAGGGATACTGTAAATACGTTGTTGTTAAAAATTACATCAAGTGTATGCCCATCCGGGTATAATAATTCCAGCCTTTCCCTGGCATTTTTGGCAGCTATTGCACTAATTTCCCGTTGTTGTTTTTCCGTTTGTATAATATTAAGGGTGTAATTATCCGGGTATAATATTTCAAGCAATCCTTTACTGCCGGTAATACCTTTGCCGTTAATACGTTTCGACTGTGTTTCAAGGTCAATATCCGTGTTGTTAATTACTGTAAGCCTTATTTCCCCTGCATTTATGGTTAAAGTTATGTATATAAAGGCATTGTGTGTAGCATTGTTAATGGCATGCTTAAAAGCGTTTTCAATAAACGATATAAATAAAAATGGTTCAATAAACACCCCGTCAGTATTGCCTTCAACGGTAAACCTTACATCGGCTGTAAACCTTGTTTTTTCAATGTCAATATAGTTGGCTATAAATTCAATTTCCTGGCTTAGCAATACCCGTTTGCCAGTACCTTCATTTATAAGGTACCGCATCATATCTGCCAACTTAATAATTAGCTCTGGTGTTCTGTCCGATTTCTGCAGGCTGAGTGAGTAAATACTGTTTAAAGTGTTGAACATAAAATGTGGGCTTACCTGTGTGCGTAAATACTTTAGCCTCAAGCTAACGGCGTCTTTTTTAAGTGTATTAAGCTGTACCTGGTCATTTAAGCTGTTGCTAAACCATGCAATGCTAACTGCAAATACCATATTTACAATAATCCAAAGGCTTTCGCGGGTATTTGTTACAAACGAACCTTTAAAATATGCATGCTGCTGAGGTGGCAAATCATCCTTTGCTATTATTGAGTAAATGCCCGTTAAAACAGCCAGTACCACTATAAATACTGCAGTGCTTATTAAAGCATAATAAGCATACTTTTTTTTAAACAGCAGTACAGGCACTACAATTGCCGAATAAAAAATATATGCAGGTAAAACAAGCAGGTTTAACAGTATAAGCATGGGCAGCATTACAATACCGGCATTATAAAAAACGGTAAGCCAGTTAACCGCAGGTGGAAAAACGGCAACAAAAAGCCAGCAGGCTGTTTTAATATTGGTAAGGCGAAACCTTTTACGGTCGGTATCAAATTCCATCTGTTTGTATTTTATATTGCCCAAGCTATATAAGGCTATGGAAATACATAAATGATTTCGACAAACGAAACTTCCGCTGCGATGAAATTACGCTGCGTGTAGATAACCTTTTTAGTTCGCCCCGGCTTTCACACATCATCGTGCCGCATACCTTCTGCCACTTTAAATACGTGCAGCAGGTACGGAAAAACAGCATCAATGGTTTCTTCCGCCCCCTTAACTGAGCCGGGCAATGTTAGTACCAGCGTACTTTTTATAAAACCAGCCACACCACGGCTAAGCATGGCGTAGGGGGTGCGCTGCTGCCCGTAATTACGCGCCACCTCCATAATGCCGGGTATGCCTCTGTCAAACAATGGTTCAATCGCATCGGGGGTAACATCCCTGGGCGATAGGCCGGTGCCACCGGTAAACAGTACCAGGTTAAAGCCTTCATCACTAAGCTGCTTTGCGGTAGCTTGTATTTGGGCATATTCATCCGGTATTACTGTATAGGCTTCTACCGTAAGGTTAAACTGCTGCAGGCGGTTGATGATGGCGCGGCCCGATAAATCAGTATTGGTGCCAGCGGCCACCGTATCGGAACAAACTACCACTGCGCATTTAAGCTGGCTGTTTGATGCTGCGCCAAAATCAGACTTTCCGCCTTTTTTGCTTTGCAGTTTTATATTGGCTATTTCAACGCCTTTATCAACCGGCTTAAGCATATCGTACATGGTAAGGGCTGTAACTGCTGCACCGTGCATGGCTTCCACCTCAACACCGGTTTTGTAAATGGTGTGTACTTCAACTGAAATGATAATGTTTAGCCCTTCAATACTATGCGTTATGGCAGCATACTCCACTGGCAGCGGGTGGCAGTCGGGTATTACATCACTGGTTTTTTTTATGGCCAGCAGGCCTGCCGCGCGCGAAAACTCAAACACGTCTCCCTTAGGCACCAGTTTGTTTACCACAGCATCAATGGTCTGTTGCCTGCTTACCGTTACAGTAGCGGTTGCAATGGCCTTACGCAGGCTGTTAGCTTTATGTGTTATGTTAACCATGCCTTATTTATTTATCTTCCACTGGTAAGTATTGTCCTCAAATAACTCTTTACCCCAAACAGGCAGTTCCGCTTTTAAGCGTTCTACGGTTTCTTCGCAGGCATCAATGGCTGCCTTACGGTGTGCGGCAGAGCTAAATACAAACAAACATATTTCGCCCGCTGGCACCACGCCCAGGCTATGGTACACGTGCATGCAAACAAGCGGGTATTTGGCAAAAATATCTTCCCTGATCAGGTGCATTTTTTGCAGGGCCATTTCCTGGTAGGCGGTGTACTCAATGGCCGCTACCTTTTTATCATCAATCATATCGGCCCTTACCTGGCCTAAAAAAATACTGTGTCCGCCAATACCTGTTTTGGTGCTGTGTTTTTGAATGCTGTCTGCAATAAACGCGGCGTTAATACTGCCCTCCACAAAAATATTTTTTGGCTTTTTCTGCTCCATGCACGCAATTCTTTTAAAGCCAAAGATACCTGAATATGGCATTGGCCTAACAAAACAAACCCGGCAGTAAGGGGTTTGCTGCCGGGTTTCGAAAAAGTTATGGTGATAATAAAAATGAGTGGTTATCAGTCGCGGTAGTTAAGGGCCGGTTTCCTGTTGCCCAGCAAGGCTTTGTATTGATAATCGCCTTTAAGCGTATTAAACTCCTCCTTTGCCTTTTTAATAAGGGCGGGGTTTAAAAACAGGTCAATTGCCGTAAACGCCATTGTTTTTGAGGCCACTACCAGGCCCCTTATGCCCATATCCTTACCACCACAGGCAACCGCCTGCCAGCTGTGAGCCGATGTGCCGGGTACCCAGGTAGCGGTTTCCAAACCTACGGTGGGTACTACGTAGCTAACATCGCCCACATCGGTAGAACCCTGGTTTTTCTCCGCATGCAAAGGTTTTACCAGGGCGGCAGAATCCAGCGAAGGTATTTTGCCTAAAAAACTGGTTTGCAGTTGTTTGGCAAAAACCAGTTCATCGGGCGTGTAGGTTACACCACCCACTTTTTGCAAATTGGCCTGCATGTCCTCGGCAAGTGTTTTGTTAATAAGTAAATCGTGCGTGCCATCAATAACTTCGTAATCCATTTTTGTTTCGGTGCCAAGGGCGGCACCTTCTGCTGTTTTTACCACCCTGCCAAACAGGCTTTCTACCATCGCCCTGTTAGGGTGGCGTACATAGTAAAACACTTCTGCAAAATCGGGTACCACATTAGGCGCTTTACCGCCGTTGGTAATTACGTAATGTATGCGCGACTCCTGTGGTATATGTTCCCGCATCATGTTAACCATATAGTCCATGCTTTCAACGCCATCCAATGCAGAGCGCCCTTTATCCGGTGCCGCAGCGGCATGGGCCGCAATACCGTAAAACCTGAACTTGGCCGATTTGTACGCCAGTGCACTGGTGTAGGTTACCGAATTTTCATCGGAGGGGTGCCAGTGCAGCACTACATCAACATCGTTAAACAGCCCTTCCCGCACCAGGTACACTTTACCGCCGCCACCTTCTTCGGCAGGGCTGCCGTATACCCTTACGGTGCCCTTAATTTTACCCTGGGCCAATAACGCTTTAAGGGCAATGGCTGTAGCTACTGAGCCTGTGCCAAATAGGTGATGGCCGCAGCCATGTCCATTTGTTCTGCCCGCAACAGGTGTTTTTGTGGCAGAGGTATCCTGCGACAGGCCCGGCAGTGCGTCAAACTCGGCCAGTATACCAATAACAGGCTGCCCGCTGCCATACGATGCAACAAAAGCAGTAGGCATGCCAGCTACGCCTGCCTGTACCTGGAAGCCATTATCCTTTAAAGTGTTTTGCAACAATTGCGAGCTTTGGGCTTCCTTAAAACCGGCTTCTGCATAATTCCATATATCCAGCGCCACTTTTTTATAAGTTTCATAGCCCGACTGTATGTTTTTGGCGGCCTCCTGTTTTAATGCTTCGCCTGTATTTGCCTGTGCAATAACGCTGCCGCCTGAGGCCAGCGCAATAACGTACAAAAATATTTTTCTCATGTGCTTATGTTAGTTGGTAAGTATTGTTCTGCCCAAAATTAAAACTGTTGCGGATTTTATATATCGCTCGCTGCTGTAATATACCGTATTGCTTATAAACTTATAGCATTTATGGCGTTGGCAGAAAAAATATGGCAAACCCTTGTTGGTTAGCGGGTGGCTAAAGTATAGAAACATGTTTGAAACGGGAAGATGGCATCATGTTTATTAATGAGTGTGGCTTTGATACAGGTATTTTGTTGAATGTAAGGGTGATTTTTGACGAAATGTAATTTTAAGGTCAATGGCTGTTTTTAGCCCAGGGTTATAGCCCTGCACAAAAAATTCAACCCTCACCGCAAATATTTGCGGGGTTTTGTAAAATGATATACTTTCAATGCTTTCTAACAAAAACTGCCATAAAAAGAAAGGCTATGCGTAAAGTAAGTTCGTTTATAATTGCCGGTTTTTTCATCCTGTTTTTTACTGCTGCAAAAAAGCCAGGTGCTAAAGGTTGGGTATCGTTGTTTGATGGTAAAACACTTAACGGCTGGAAGGTGGGCAACAATGCTTCAACCTTTTCGGTAGACAGTGGTTGCATTGTGGTACATGGCCCAACTGCACACTTGTATTATGTTGGCGATGTTAACAACCACGAGTTTAAAAATTTTGAGTTTAAGGCTGAAGTTAAAACCATGCCCGGCTCAAATTCCGGTATTTATTTTCATACCCGTTACCAGGATGGCGGCTGGCCAGAAAGAGGCTACGAAGTGCAGGTAAACAACTCGCACAGCGATGACACCCGCACGGGAAGCCTGTACGATGTGGTGGATGTAAAAGAGGTTTATGTAAAAGACTACGAATGGTTTACTGAGTACATTAAGGTAGAGGGCAAGCACGTTATTATAAAAATAAACAATACCGTTGTGGTTGACTATACCGAACCGGAACATCCGGTGCGCAATGTAGAGGATCATCCGTTCCGTTATATCTCCAATGGCACTTTTGCTTTACAGGGCCACGACCCAAAGAGTATTGTATACTTTAGAAACTTACAAGTAAAAAGCCTTGATAAATAGGCGCTTACGGGAAACTTTTTTAATATGCCGGGCTGTTAAAAAACGCCCGGCATTTTAATTTGCTTAATTGCACGGTACTTAATTTTCGCAAACCGGTTAATCGTATAAAGGCAAGATATACATTGCTGAAAGAAACTGGCCTGCATTAACAGATTGTTACCCGTGGCCTTACGTAATATTTACCTTTAACTTTATACCATAAAATACAAGCATGAAAAACCTGGTATTGCTACCCCTGTTAATGGCCTTGTTTACCGGTGCAAACGCACAAACGGTTGAAAAATTAAAAGCAAACCGCGTACAACTACCCAATGGCTGGAGCGTTACCCCCTTTGGTAAATCGCTGCCCGTGGGCGATTTGCCGTTGAATATAGCCGTTTCGCCTTCAAAAAAATACCTGGCTGTTACCAACAACGGGCAAAGCACACAAAGTTTGCAACTGGTTGATGTTGCCGGTAAAGCCATTCTGGATAGTATTGATATTCCAAAATCGTGGCTGGGGCTTAAGTTTTCGGCAGATGAAAAATACCTGTATGCTTCGGGTGGCAATGATAACTGGATATTAAAATATGC
>CAZRDD010000324.1:0-6056 GCA_964598675.1 uncultured Parafilimonas sp. | reverse complement strand
ATGGAAAACAAACTGCCTATTATTGTGTTTGATATGAACAAGCCCGGCAACCTGCTTAGCGTTGTGGAAGGCAAAACCATAGGCACGCTGGTTAGCTAACATTTACTTATTTAAAATATTGGCCTGCAAAAACTGTTAAGCTTTTGCAGGCTTTTTTGTGTGGGTGATTGTATATATCAAATACCCTATGCTAAAGATAACGTTTGAAACTACTTTCAATATCCTACCCAGGCATCCCCAACTGCAACCCGCTTAATTCTTCACCACTACTTCATCTAAATTCAAAATAGCGTTAGCCACTACCACCAGCGCAGCAGTTTCAGGGTTGGTGTGTTCGCTCATACCACCCATGGTTTCGCATGTTTTGGCGGCATCTTTGGTTAACCGGCTGTAAGCCACCGTGTACAATTGCGAAAGTGCCTGCAGGCTTTTATCATCGGGGGCATGGTTTGTAGCCAGTGTAAAACCGGTGGCTATTTGCTGTTTAACATCGTTGCTATGGGTTTCGCGCAGTATGCGCAAGGCAAACTGGCGGGCAATGTCGGTATAAACACTATCATTTAGCGTGGTAAGGGCCTGCAGGGGGGTGTTGGTGCGTATGCGGCGGGCGGTACAAACCTCGCGGCTTACCCCATCAAACGTAAGCATACTTGGGTAGGCTGCAGACCGTTTCCAAAAAGTATATACCGCACGGCGGTACTGATCTTCCCCTTTGCTTTGTACCCAGGTTTGGCCGTTCCAGGGGCTTAGCCATATACCGTTGGGCTGGTAAGGCATTACACCGGGGCCATACATTTTGCTGCTCATAACCCCTGCAATACAAAGGGCCTGGTCGCGTATTTCTTCGGCAGAAAGCCTTACACGCGGGCCGCGGGCATAATATTTATTATAGGGGTCCTTCTGCAAGGCAACTGCATCCGCTTTTGACGATTGCTGGTAAGCTGCACTCATTACCACCGTTTTAACCAGTTGTTTTATGCTCCATTTATCATCGTGCATTAACTTGTAGCTAAGCCAGTTTAACAATTGCAGGTGGGTTGGCGGTATGCCCTGTGTACCAAGGTCTTCCAGTGTTTCGGCCAGGCCGGTGCCAAACAATTGTTCCCAAACACGGTTAACCATCGTACGCGATACCAGCGGGTTTTCCTCACTCACCATCCACTCTGCCAGGCCCAGGCGGTTACGCGGCGCCATTTTGGGGAAGGGGTTTAGCGCATGAGGCACATCCGGCTGCACCTTCTCCCCTTTTACCAGCCAGTTGCCCCGCTCAAAAACATAGGAAGCACGGTGCATCCAGCGGGGGTTATCCATCATAACAGGTGTGCTGCTAACATCTGCCCGCAGCAGTTTATCAAACTGGCTTTTCATGGCTGCATAACCCGGCTTATCCTTCCCGGGAAAATCTTCGGTAAAATACAACCAGTCTAATAACACGCCCGTTTCCGTTGGCTTTTTAAGATTATTATTTACATAGGTAAAATACAGGTTATGCACCCCGCTTACAGGGGTAATGGGTACTTCTGCAATTTCCCACCCGTTTTTAGTAACAGGCATAGGTATAGCGGCAATAACAACACCGGTTGGCGCATCAATATGTATTTGCCAGGTACCCCCACCGGTATACACCTGGTGGCGGAACATGAGGCGGGTGGTATTGCGCAGGTCTACCCCTTTTAAACGGCAGATAGCATTGTTGCGGAAGGCAGCCCATTTGGTATCGTTCAGCTCGCTGTTGGTAAAACTATCGCAGGTAAGGGTGTTGATGGATGGTTGCCATGTTTTTAAAAAAGTATATGCTTCGGCGGCCCTTTGTGATGAGGCATTGGCTTTCAGCCAGTTTACCACTTCGGTAACCTTGCCTTCCAGCGTATCGTACTGGCGCAAAACCGGGTAATCGGCGTAGCTGTCCTCATCCCTGGTATCATTAAAAAATGCAAGAAACTTGTAATAGTCTTCATGCTTAAAGGGGTCGTACGGGTGGCTGTGGCATTGCACACAGGCAAAAGTGGTACCCATAACAGCGTTCCAGGTGGTGTTCACCCTGTCCATCACGGCCGATGTACGAAACTCCTCATTGTCCGTGCCGCCTTCATCATTGGTCATGGTGTTGCGGTGAAAAGCAGTGGCAATAAACTGGTTATCGGTAGGGTTGGGCAAAAGGTCGCCCGCAAGCTGCTCTTTAATAAACTGGTCGTAAGGCATGTCTGCATTAAACGCATTTATCAGCCAGTCGCGGTAGCGCCATATATTACGGTAATCATCCCTTTCATACCCCTTGGTATCGGCATACCGGGCAAGGTCAAGCCACATGGAGGTCCACTTTTCCCCGTAACGCGGGCTCGCCAGCAGGCTGTCTACCAATTGCTCATAGGCCTTACTGCTGTTATCCTTCAAATATTTTTCGGCAATTGCTGCAGGTGCGGGCATGCCAGTAATATCAAGGCTAACCCTTTTTAACAGGGTGGCTTTATCCGCCTGCGGCGATGGTTGCAGGTTTTGCTCCTTTAATTTATCCAGTATAAAATAATCAACGTCGTTTTTAGCCCAATCGCTGGTGGTATGCACCAGCCCAAAAAACTTTGTTGGCCTGGGTACTTCTACCGGTTTTACAGAAGTGTAGCTCCAGTTTTCGCCCCATGGGGCACCCTCTTTCACCCATTGGCTTAATATGTCTATTTCTTCCTTGGTAAGCTGTTCGTGGTGGTAGGGCATGCGTTCATCAGGGTCGGTAAGGGTTAAGCGGCGTATCATTTCGCTGGCGCCGGGGTCGCCGGGTACAATGGCAGGTTTGCCCGATTTTGTTTTGGCCAGCGCATCCTCCCTAAACAGCAGGCTAAAATTACCTTTTGCTTTAACACCGCCATGGCAGGTAATGCAATGCTTGTTAATAATGGGTTTTACTTGTGTACTGTAATCTACATGGCTGGTGCCTGCATGCAATAACCAGGCACCAGTGGCAACACCAGCCACAATTAGTAGAATTATAAATAGCCCTTTTTTGCGCAGCATAAATAACATGGCAATCATTAAAACATAAATATAGCAAAAACCAGTAATACAGCAAAGCAGCACCTAACCAGTGCAATAAGGATATTTATAACGTTTACAGGCCGGGTAACATTAGTTAACCCACATTCCTTATTTTTGAACAATGGCAACATTAGATGCAACCAAATGGGTGGACGAATACGGCGATATGCTGTACCGGTATGCCCTGCCACGCGTAAACGATAAAGAGATTGCCAAAGACCTTGTACAGGATACTTTTTTAGCTGCCTGGCGCAACCACGATAATTTTAAGGGAGAAATATCGGAGAAAAACTGGCTGTACACCATACTCAAAAACAAGATTATTGACCATTACCGCAAAGCCTCCACCCGGTTAACTGAAGGTTTGCCCGAGGGCAATAACGACCCCTTTTTTGATGAAGTGGAACATTGGACGGAGCAGGCGGGGCCAAAGGAATGGGGTATTGACTATAACCAGAATGTTGAGAAAAAGGAGTTTTATGAAATACTGGCCCGTTGCCGTAAAAAATTAAAGGAAATACAAAGCGCCGTATTTGCCATGAAATACCTTGATGGGCTGGAAAGTGAAGAAATTTGTAAGGAACTTAACATTTCCGCGTCTAATTTTTGGGTATTGATACACCGTGCCAAACTTAATTTGCGCGCCTGTTTAGAAAAGAACTGGATATTGAAATAATTTTTATTGCAGGGGCCGGGATGATTTGGAGGTGAGCTGATTGGTAAAGTAATTATAATTCAAACAAACCCGTACCGCAATTTTTTAAATAAATGGCTAATAAACTACAAATAACCTGTAAGCAGGCAACAGAATACATAATAAAAAGGGAGGAAGGTAAACTGCCCTTAAAAAAACATGTGCTGTTATGGCTGCACACAGGCATTTGCGGTTTATGTAAACTTTTTTCAAAACAAAGCAGGTTCATCAGCAAAAACGCAGCCCACCTGCACGAGCATATTGAGGATACACTTACCCAAACCGACAAAGAGAAAATCATTACCGGGCTAAAAAATCTTTAGCACAAACCTTACCTGCCACATAATTTATTTCTGCTTTAATTACACAGGCATTATCTTCAACGTAATTAATTATACCATAGCTGTTTATATGACAAAAACTACCGCAGCACTGCTCGCCGCTATTTTGTTTTTACCCTTTTGCAACTACGCGCAGGATACCGTTAACAATGCTGTTATGCAGCGGATAAAAGAGGAAGAAACAAAACACAGCCAGGTGGCCGAAATAGCCCACAACCTTACTGATGTTTGCGGCCCCAGGCTTACCAACAGCCCCGGGTATAACAAGGCAGTAGCCTGGGCTGTACAACAATTAAAAAGTTGGGGGCTTAACGCCGCCCCCGAAGCTTGGGGTGAATTTGGCAAAGGCTGGAGTACGCAACAGGTGTACGTTGCCCTTAAGCAACCTTATTACCAGCCGCTTATCGCTTACCCAAAGGCGTGGACAGGCAGCACCGCAGGGCTTGTAACAGCAAAAGTGGTTATGCTTAACAAGCTTGACCCTGCAGCTATAGAAGCCCTGGGCGATAGTATTAAAGGCAATATTGTAATGATAAAAACCAGTGTAAAAGGTATAGTATCTGCTTTTGAAGCATACGCTACCCGTTACCAGGATAAAGAGCTTGAAAAAATGCCCGATACAGACATGATTGAACGCAGCCTGATAGACTATTTTATAAAGGAGCTGGGCAAGGAATATGCAGCACAAAAAATGCTGGAAGCAAAGGGGGCCGCGGCGTTGCTAACCATGCACGGCACTGGCCGGGATGGCACCTTGTTTGTGGATGGCTCTACCGCTTATGCAAAGGGGTATGAAATGCAACTGGCGCAGGTAGTGGTTTCAACCGAGGATTATTTAAGAATACAGCGCATGGTGCAGGATAAAATACCCGTACAACTTGAAATGAACATAAAAAACCAATGGTACACCGATGATACAAAAGGGTACAACGTAGTGGGTGAGATACCGGGTACCGACCCTGCCCTTAAGGCACAGGTGGTTATGCTTGGCGGCCACCTGGACAGTTGGCACAGCGGCACCGGCGCTACCGACAATGCGGCTGGTTGTATTGTGATGATGGAAGCCTTACGCATACTGAAAGCACTGGGTATTGAACCCCGGCGCACTATACGCATAGGATTATGGGGAGGGGAGGAACAAGGTTTACTGGGCTCGTTCGGTTATGTTAAAAACCATTTTGGTAACCCGGCAGACATGAAGCTAACACAGGAACAAAAAAACATTTCGGCATATTTTAACCTGGATAATGGCTCGGGTAAAATAAGGGGCATATACCTGCAGAATAACGAAGCAGCAGGCCCCGTTTTTAAAAGCTGGCTTAAACCATTTGAAGCACTTGGCGCTACTGCAATAACACAAAGCAATACCGGCAGCACCGACCATCTTTCGTTCGACGCTGTGGGCATACCTGCGTTTGAGTTTATACAGGACCCGCTGGAGTACGAAACACGCACCCACCACAGCAACATGGATACTTACGACCACCTGCAACTGGACGACCTTAAACAGGCAGCCCAGGTAGTGGCAGGCTTTATTTATAATGCGGCCATGCGCGATGGAATGATACCCCGTAAGCCGCTACCAAAGCCTGAAAGGTTTGTTTTTGATACTGATGAGCCTCTTTAACAATAATGATAAGTATAACTTATGTGGTGATGATTGGTATAACTACCATCGGTTTTGCATAGTTAACAAAATAACTGTGCGAAACCGGTGGGCCTGTACAAGTTTTGATGGTGCGGTTTTTCACCATACAGCGGTTACACTTTTATCATAATGCTCTCCACGGCCAGGTCGTGTATTGCCTGGCGCTGTTTGTTAAAGGCAAGCGATAAAAAAGACAACCAGCCAAAAGTTAGCTTAACAATATACCGTATATAAGATAGTACAATGTGAATGCGCTTAGCCGGGTTTTTAGCGCTGCGCACCCTTATATGCATAATGTATTGCCTATCAGTACAACCATAACCCACACAACAAGGCTCGTATA
>CAZRDD010000323.1:0-6059 GCA_964598675.1 uncultured Parafilimonas sp. | reverse complement strand
AGCTGTTTTTAACGGCAGCAACATCTTCGCTGTAAATAATTTTTTCAAGCACTTCATCCTCCAGCGAAAAATGATAAATGCCCGGCTCGTAGCCAAACATGTTTTTATAGGCATCGCCGTAGTAAATGGTGTTGGTGGTAAGGTCCCAGTCCCAAATAACATCAAAAGTGGCGGCCATCATATAGGCAAAACGCTCGTTGCTGGCCAATAAAGCGGCTTCTGCATGTTGCTGCCTGCTAATATCATGTTGCGGGGGCGTAGCTACCTCCTCCTGTAAAAATTTTGCCAGCCCTGCAATGTCAACCTCTTTGCTGTTGGCCGCAGGGGTTAAAAAAAGCTGGAAGATGTCTTCTGCCTTCTTTGTATAAAAATCGCTGCTGTGTTGTAGGGCGCGGCTTTCCATAGTTAAAGCGATAAATGTTATAGAATATCAGTATAAAGGTATAGTAATATACAATTGGTGTGTAAGCTTAAATGAGGTTGCGGGTTGCGAGATGCCGGTTGCTGGTTGTATTATACAGGATGGTGCGGGATGTGTTTAGCTAAAGGTTGCGGGTTATTGGTTACCAGTTACACGATACGGGGAGTTGCAAAATGTTTGAGACTAAGGGTTACTGGTTGCCAGTTGAATGATACAGAAGGGGCGGGATGTTTGGGGATAGGGTTACTGGCTGGATGTATGATATTGGATGTTACCGGTGGTTGGTGCAGTGGGCAAGCAGCTTTGTTTTTTAATGCTATTTAACAGGCTGTTACAAAGCTGCTTGTTAATGCCAGGCCATAATGGCCTGCTTCGAGGGGAAGGTTTCGCCACGTAATACACAGTGTACAGCGCTAACCAATTTTTCGGGCACCAATTGCGTGCTTAAATAACCAGAGGCACCGGCCTTTAGCATGTTAACCGCATAATGGTTAAAAGGGTACATGCTTAATATTAGTACGGGCAAATGTGGGTATTGCGCCCTTGTTTGTTTTACAGCCTCTGTTATTTTTATACCGGGGGTTAAAACATCTACAATTACCAGGCTGTACTGGGTGTTGGCAATGGTATTAAGTAACTCTTCCCCGGTGGCTGCTTCATCAATCTCTGCATCGTAAAACGCTTTGCGTAATATTCTTTTAACGCCCTGGCAAACAGCGGCATTGTTTTCGGCAATTATTATCTTAAGCATATACTTTGTTTTACCGTGTGTTAAAAAATCTGCGCTTAGTTTATTTCCTGTCTTTGGGTTGTAATGCTCGTTTATTATTGTGCTGCCTTTTACCTAACAGTGTGCCAGGTAATTTGCTGGCCAGCCCAGTAAGCAATAGAGCTAATGGCTACTTTTTTAAGCATGCCCCAGGTAAAAGGGTGTTTAACATCGCTTACACTAAGTGCTGCGGCGGCCATAAAACAACCTATGCCTGCGGCCCTTGCTGCGTGGTAACCATCAACTACCTGGCCGGTCCTCCAGCTTTTGTAGGGGTTCCAAAAAGCATTTTTGCTGTTGTTGGTATGCCATATCAAGCCTTCTGCTGTGCCGTAGGCCAAACCTGCGCCAAAAAAACAAGCATATACAGGCCATTGTTTTTTAAAGGTGTAAATGGTATCTCTAAAATGGGCGGTGGCTACAGGGGCTGGTTTGGGGGCCACCACAAAAAAGTTTATGCCTGCTGCTTTTTTGGTGCTGTACTCCTGCCGCATTTGTGCTTCCCTCCATGCCTGGTAAGGGTTTTCAAAGGTTTTTTTGGTATTAATGGCGTTTAATACCAGGTTTTGTGTATCGTTAGTAAGGGTTGCGCTTTTAACAGGCAATATTGTTTTTAAGGTGCTGGCGGTATCGGTTACCTGGCCAAAGCTTTGTGCAGTTAAAGCTAACATGCATGCACCTATTAATATCTTTCTCATAAAATATGTTTTAATTGGTACGTAATATTATTTGTTGCTGGCTGTGTTGTTAAGGCCTGTTTTTAAACTCGGCAATAATACCAATGTGCAGGTAGGGGGCGCCAACATAATCGGCCTGCAAAAAAATGTGGTTGGTTTGTATTCTAACCCCTGCGCCCATTTTAAACCCGTTTTGGTAAGTGCTTGTTTTAAACATATCCTGGCTGTAAAGCATGTAAGCATATTCGGCCATGGGTATTACCATAAAGTCAGTATTCTTAAATGTAATGGGGTAGCCAGCTTTAAAGGCAAATACACCGGGCTCGTTAACGCTTCTGCTAATAGGGGCGGCCTTTACTTCAAACTCTGCTAAAATGTTTTTGGCGCGGTAGCCGGTTTCAAGGTTCATTGTCCAGGCGCTTTTGCTCATCCCTGTGCCAATACCTAAGTAACCCTGGCCGAAAGCGATGCCGCTCATCCCGAGCAACATGGCGAGTAAGATAATTTTGGTTTTCATACAATCAGTTTTTTTTGGATGGTTGGATTTATTTGTTTTTTTCTTTTAACAACCCAAAGGTACCCCGGGGTACAGGGGTGGCATGTAATGGCCGTTGCATACTTGGTGTAGTAGAAACGCCACAGGGTGTAGTAGATAGGGGCAGGCAGCAGGCATAACCCTGCGTATTGGCTGTTTTTACACCTTTTTACGGTAAAAAAGAGGTGGCTGAATGGCCGAACAGCAGCTTTGCCGTTTTTGTTTAAGTAACAACGGCAAAACTGAGTGGTACTTTTAAACCCTTTTTAAACACTTGTATGGCAGATTAGTGATATTTTGTGCATTATTAAGTACAATTGTAAAAAATACTATTAATGAGGCGTTATTCCCAACAAACAAGGATACTGTGTGCTGTAGACTGTATAATTTTTGGATATGATGGTACAGACCTTAAACTGTTGGTGATACAAAGGGGTTTTCAGCCTTTTAAAGGCAAATGGAGCCTTGTGGGCGGTTTTATTAAAGAAACCGAGAGTGCCGAAGAGGCTGCCCGCCATATTTTAAAAAACCTTACCGGGCTGGATGGTATATATATGGAGCAACTGCATACGTTTACCAAAACCGACAGGGATACGGTGGAACGTACCATATCAATTGCTTATTTCGCCCTTATTGATATTCAAAAATACCGGCAGCAGCTTAGCGAGGATTTTCACCCCGTTTGGCACCCCATTAACCAACTGCCCGAGCTTATTTTTGACCATACCGAAATGGTGGAACTGGCTAAAGAAAAACTGCGTTACAAGGCTGCCCAGCACCCCCTGCTGTTTGAACTGCTGCCCGATAAATTTACCATGCCCCAACTGCAAAACCTGTACGAGTGCGTATACAATATAACCTTTGACAAAGGCAATTTTAACCGAAAAATCATCTCTACCCAACTGCTTACCAAACTAAAGGATAAAGACAAGCTTAGCTCAAAAAAAGGCGCGTTTTATTATAAGGTTGATACCAAACGCTACAATGCCAGCGCACACAGCTTTCTTAACTTTATACCCAAGCCCGCAGCCCGTTAAGGGTTTTATTACGGGCAGTTATTTTAGGGCGGCAATTTTTTGCAAACTAAATATGCCGGGCGTGAGGCTTTTAAATAGCCCTTGCCCAAATTTTAAAATTTTCTATTGGCCTTTTATTATTTTTGGCGATATATGCATGAGAACAATGCGCCCGGTATACACACTGTACTTGTTGAGCAAAGTATTATACCTTCTGCTTATTTAAACCGGGAGGTTACCATTGATGCCTACCTGCCCGCTGGTATACAACAACCCGGCGAGCTTGAACTGCTGCTGATAAACGATGGGCAGGACCTGCCCCAAATGCCTTTTAGCCAAATACTCAACAACCTTTTTAATACCGGCCAGGTGCAGCCACTGGTGTGCATTGGCATTTACTGCGGCCCCGACCGTAAAATGGAGTACGGCACTGCCCGCCAGGCCCATTATGCAGGCTGGGGTGCCAGCGCCGGGCTGTACACACAGTTTGTGCTGGAGGAGCTGCTGCCCTACATACGCAGCAAATACAATGTGCCATCGTTTAAAGAAAAATCGTTTGCAGGCTTCTCCCTGGGGGCATTAAGCGCTATGGATATTGTGTGGAACAACCCGCAGGAGTTTAGCAGGGTGGGGGCCTTTAGCGGCTCCTTCTGGTGGCGCAGCAAGCCCTATGGCGATGATTACAACGATGCCACCGACCGTATTATGCACCAGCAGGTAAAAGCTGGCAAGCATTACCCCTGGCTGAAATTTTTTTTTGAATGTGGCCGCCTTGACGAAACCGCCGACCGTAACAACAACGGCATTATAGACTCCATTGACGATACCTTAGACCTTATGGAAGCGCTGATACGGATTGGCTACAAAAGCAGCCAGGTTGAATACGATGAACTACCCACCGGCAGGCACGATGTACCCACCTGGGCCAGCGCCTTCCCCGCTTTTTTAAGATGGGGCTGGGGGCGGGGGGAGTAGAGGGATTGCGGAAGTAGGGTGTTATAAAATAATTCAAAAGTACTGCTAAAGCTGGCCATTATGAGGGAGGATAGCAGGGCCTGCGGCGGCAAGTGCCAGTAAGAGACTGGCTGTTATAACACCTCCAGAGAGCCGCTATCGCTAAACACTCTGGAGAGCGTTTTTTTTGTTTTTAAAGAACTCTTCAATAAGCGGGGTACAAAGTAGAAGTTTCAGGTAAAGCTGAAGAATTAGGTTATTCAAAATAATACTGCCATGGTTAGATTAAAGTTCAGTGTAGCTGGGATTTGTCTTATTATGTGATAAGCTTGTGTGCGTGTTCTAAAACAGGTGACCAATATTATACGGACAATACTGGTGAAGAGGGTTTTTTATTAAATACTGACACGTCAAAAAAAATTATTGCAGCGAATGTAGGTATAATAGATACAGAGCTTATTTTAACTATTGGCTATAGGCTAATTGATACATCTGCTATTTTCGAAGATTCAATTGAAAATATAGATTTTAAAATTAATGACGTAAGTGCTAATGAAACAAAAAATAAATTTTTTCGATACATAATAGACACGTTTCCCTTCATTAATTTTAAAGACATACCTGACCTCAGAAAAAAAATTAATTCTAAAAGGCCTGTTGAATTTGTTTATATATTTAATAGAAATGATATTGAAAATATAGATAAACTGCATATCGAATTGACACTAACAATTAATCATAATAGAAGAAAGTACACTGTAACAAAAGATTTGTATCTAAATAGACATTATCGGTATAGATCATGGTTTGCATATTAATAACCAATGGCCGCGACCCCAGCTCGCAGAAGAGTTCTTTAATAAAACCACGCGTGTCTGGTTTCTAAAGTGGCGCCAAAGCTGGCCATTATGATGGCGGATAGCAGGGCCTGCGGCGGCAAGTGCCAGTGGGAGACTGGCTTTAATAAAGCATCCTAAGTGCACTGCGCTAACTCTTAGGATAACAGGGGGAACAACGGGGCGCAATTTCGGCCGTCGGCGGCAACTTCGGGGCCGCAATGGATGTCGGGACTGGCTTTTAGACGGGCCTTCTTAGAACCGTTAAAGCGAACTTTAAGGATAGCGGGAGAAAATGTTTGCAAAAGACAAACGATAAGGTTTAATACTTTGCCCAATTGAAACCCTGTAGGCGTTGCCTGAAAATAAAAGGCTCCAATTTCCTTCCCCTCAAAAAAACGTACTAGGGATGATATACCTTCTATTTTGCACCACGTTTCTGCTAGTGCGGCTAAGTTTTTATATGGGCTCTACCCTTACTGCCTTGTTATAAGTTTTGGCACTTTCTACGCGGGTTTAACCCGACTTTGTAGCCGCATGCAGCATACTAAAGTTTTTTTAGGCTTTAGTTTTTAAAATACCTTTCAAAGAAAGTGTTTTATAGAGAAATCCAAATGCCATGCGGAAGGCCTTGATTAACGACGCTTCAACGTGCTACGCGTTTAATCAAATCGTTTCTATTGCCTCACAAATTTTTGCTCAATCATCCCCCCATCAAAAACGGCCTCAATTGCATAAACACCCGTTGCAAGCGTGTTGGTGTTGAGTGTTATTGTATTTGAA
This sequence comes from uncultured Parafilimonas sp., assembly GCA_964598675.1. GTDB lineage: Bacteria > Bacteroidota > Bacteroidia > Chitinophagales > Chitinophagaceae > JABDFW01. The sequence continues at coordinate 68 of CAZRDD010000323.1, read as the reverse complement.
CCAGTTATATTTTGGGTTATTTGCTGTAGCTTATGCCCCGCCATATCAAATATATAGAAGGTGGCTTT
>CAZRDD010000322.1:0-6070 GCA_964598675.1 uncultured Parafilimonas sp. | reverse complement strand
GTTGCTCATTTTTTTGCCACAGGCGCTGCCGGAGCCATGGCCGGGGTATACTATTATGCTATCGGGCAGGGGCATAATCTTCTTCCAAAGGCTGTCGTACAACAGGCCTGCAAGCTCCTCGGTGGTTAAATGCGCGGCTTTTTGGGCAAGGTCGGTACGGCCCACATCGCCAATAAAAAGAGTATCGCCGCTAAACAGCCCCACGGGTTTGCCCTGTGCATCGCTCAGTAAAAAGCAGCAGCTTTCCATGGTGTGGCCCGGTGTGTGCAGCACCCTAATGGTTAAGCGCCCCAGGGTAAACACCTGCCCATCGGCGGCAATGGTGGCCGTAAAAGCGGGCTGAGCCCCCGGCCCAAACACTACGGTGGCACCGGTTTTACGGGCAAGGTCAACATGGCCCGATACAAAATCGGCATGAAAATGGGTTTCAAACACGTATTTTATTACCGCGCCATCTCGTTCGGCGCGTTTAATGTAGGGGGCCACCTCCCTAAGGGGGTCAATCACCGCTGCTTCTCCTTCACTTTCAATATAATAGGCACCTTGTGCAAGGCATCCCGTGTAAATTTGCTCAATTATCATAACCGCACGTTTTTGTGTGGCAAAATTCAATAACCCCCGCCTTATTTTTATTGACGTAAATCATGCCCCGCATCTCCGGCCCATCATTTTTTTTGGCGGAAATGCTTACTTTCATCCCCGTAAAACCGTTTTTAAACAACGGTCGCGCCCTGTATTCATCATCCATTTTATATAAGCAACCATGTACAAACGTATGCTGCTGGCTTTTACGGCCACCTTTTTTACCCTGTTAAGCCAGGCCCAAACGGCCCCCAAAAAAATAACGTATGGCAGCAACCCCGCCGCCGGGCATTACCTGGCTACGCGTGGCATAAAGCTGTATTACGAGCGCTATGGCCATGGCGAACCACTGCTGTTTATACATGGCAATGGCGGCTCAATCGAAAACTTTAGCAACAACATACCCTATTTTGCCCAACATTATACGGTGATAGCGGTTGACAGCCGTGCGCATGGCAAATCGGTTGACGGGGCCGACTCACTTACGTTTGAGCAGATGGCGGACGATTTTAGCGCGCTGCTGGACAGCCTGCACTTTGACAGCGCCTTTGTGATTGGCTGGAGCGATGGGGGCATTAACGGCCTTTTACTGGCCATACGCCACCCTAACAAGGTAAAGAAGCTGGCCATTACCGGGGCCAACCTGTGGGCCGATACCACCGGCCTTACCCCCTACGTGTTTGACCTTATTAAAAAAGGCAGTGCCGACCTGCGCCTGAAACCACAAACACCCGAGGTAAAAAACCAGCTTAAAATAAGCGACCTTGACCTGTACCAGCCCAACATAACTTTAGCCCAGTTGCACACCATACAATGCCCCACGCTGGTAATTGGCGGTGACCACGATGTTATACCCGTGCCGCATACGGTGCTGATTGCGCAGAACATACCAAACTCGTACCTGTGGATTATACCCAACTCTGGCCACTCAACGCCCATTCGTAAAAAAGACCAGTTTAACCCGCTGATACAGGACTTTTTTAAGAAGCCTTTCAGGAAGATTGAAGGGGGAGATACGTTTAATTAGGGGTGATGAGGGGCAATGGTGATGTGTGAAGAGATAAAAAGAGGGGGCAGATAATTACTTACCCAAACTTATGTGCCTTTGCGGCTATGCGCGAGAAATTTTTCGCGCAAAGACGCAAAGCCACAAAGCAATACAGGAGATTCGGTACATAACATATTTGTATATTCTATGCTCTTTATCTAACCTATGTGTTTCTTATGTTTTCTACTGTGGCTATGTGGTTAAAAAATTCTAACATTTGGTTTGCGGGAGGTGTAATTTACGCATTACGGGGTGGAGTAGTGTTAACCACATATATTCAGTAGATAACATAGTTAAACATAGAATGAGATTTGAAAAACATAGTTATGTATTCTATGCCCTTTATCTAACCTTATGTGTTTCTTATGTTTTCTAATGTGGCTATGTGGTTAAAAATGCCTAAACCCAATAACAGATATTCAACAAACAATAACTTACCATAAAACAAACAATATGAGCTTAGAAAAAATAACGGTTGCCGCCACTGTAAACGCTGATAAAGCAAAGGTGTGGGAGTATTACACCAACCCCGCGTACATTACGCAATGGAACTTTGCCGACCCAAGCTGGCATTGCCCCTCTGCAAGAAATGACATGCGTATTGGCGGAACCTACTGCGCCCGTATGGAAGCAAAAGACGGCAGTTTTGGTTTTGATTTTGAGGCGGTTTACAGCGAAATAATTGCCGGGGAAGCATTTACCTATGGCTTTGGTGGCCGTACCGCTACGGTTAAGTTTACCACAAATGGCAATGGTACAGATGTTACCGTAACATTTGACCCCGAAACACAAAACCCGGTGGAGCTGCAACAGGCGGGCTGGCAAATGATACTCAACAACTTTAAAAGTTATACGGAAGCGAATTAGTAAGCAGGGGAGAAGAAGGGTTTGCTAAGAAGTATGGATTGGCGGATAGGAAGAAAACTATTTTCGCGCAAAGGCGCTAAGCCGCAAAGGCAATTATTAAGTTGGTTATTATAGTGAAGGTTGTGAGAGTGAAGCTAAGACGCTATGCGCTGGTAGCGCATGGGGTATAGCAGACGGCCTTTTGTGAGCATAGAAAGGCGGCCCGTAAAGCCAGTATTACTACTCCTCCTTTTTTACAAAAAGCTGGCTGTAATGTTTAAGCAATTGTAAGGTGATGATAAAGTGTACAATCACCAGGATGAAATACACCGAGCCGCCAAATAAAAAGCGTTGCAGCCCGGTTAGCAGGCGCTGCTTATCCATACCACCGGCGGAGGCGGGCGGCTGCATGGCCAGCATACGGTTTATTACAGCGGTGTTTACCGCAGGCACCGCATAAAACAGCAGGGCAAACACCACCATAAAGGCCGATACCCCTGCGGCGATGTAGCCATTTACTTTTATAAAGTCGCTAAAGGATGCTTTAAAGGGCTTGCCCGTTTGTATGCCCCTTACAAAAAAGGAGAACGAGGTAAACGTGTACAGCACAAACGATAAAAGCACAAATATGTACAGCAGGGCCGTAGGGCTGCCAAAAGCCGAGGGCAACGCTATAAGGCTGGTAATACCCAGTATGGCCGCAATGGGCAACAGCACAAAGCTGGAGAAGCTGTAAAAAGCAAGTTTACGGGGCATAAGCACAGGTATTGTTGTTGCTGGTAAGCAGGGCCAAAGCCTGCTGGTTTAACATGGCAGCGGCTGTTACGCCCCTGTATTTTTTTCGCCAAATAGCTGGCCGTTTAACTTTACCAGTTTAAGGGTAATGAACACATGGCTTAACAGCAGCAGGGCATATATCACCATAAAAAACATAACCCCCTTCATGGCCGAAATTACCTGGGGTGTTATATTGCCCTGCGATTTCATTTTAACCTGCATTTCGTTGGCCTGCCTTATCATCTCCGCCATATTGGCCGGGCTGGAGTAAAAGGTAATAATATTGATGATAACCAGTGCGCCAAAAGCAATGGAAACGTAGGCGTTCACCTTAATCCAGTCTTTTAGAGATGGTTTTAATGGCTTGCCGTTTTGCAGGCCATTGGTCATAAAATTAAAGCTGGTAAACGAGTAAATAATAACGCTGGTAAAAATAAACACACTTAAAAACAGCACGGGGTTACCCAGCGCAAACAGCAGCATAAAAAAGTCGAAAATACACCAGATGCCCGCAATGATAAGCAGTACATACGATGCTATGCGGTAAAAAGCCATAAAATTCTTCATAACTAAAACTATTCAGCCTGCAATATGCACAATTTATTTTATTGCTGCTGCTGTTGTTGTTGTTGAACGGTATCACTGTCATCAGGCAAAGCCTCGGGGGCCTGGCCGGGGGCAAGGGTTTCCATCTGCACATTGTTCAGTTCCTCAAACACATTGCCATCCTCATAACCCACTGATACATATACCGATAAGCTTTGTTTTGCCGGGCCTTTAAAAGCCCCTTTAACGGGGGTGCAGTCGTTAAAATGCCTGCCTGCGGCCAGCATAACGTGGTTATTGGTAACCCAAACATTGTTGGTGGGGTCAATACCCGCCCAGCCGTAGCCGGGCAGCCAGGCATCTACCCAGGCATGGGTGGCGCCCTCGCCACGCAGGCCGCTTTTGTTGGGGCAAATATAGCCGCTAACATAACGGGCAGGTATGCCCAGGGTGCGCAGTATTTGCAGCAGCAGGTGGGCAAAATCCTGGCACACGCCCGATTTGTGGGCCAGGATCTCATCCACCGTTGTTTCAATGGTGGTTATGCCTTTTATGTACTTAAAGTGGTTAAAAATGTAGGTGTTACAAAACTCCACTATAGCGGCTATGCTGCGCCCGCCCTGCCGGGCCTGTTGGGTTATGGCCAGCACATCCTGCTGGTGTTCAATCATATCCGGTGTGGAAAGTTCTACCAGTTGCAGGCTTTTGTTTACCGCTTCGGCCAGTTGCGGCCAGCTGCCCACGTGGCTAAAATCGGGCTGGGCGGGCAGGGTGGTACGCACCACCAGCCTGCTTTCAATCACCAGTTCCTTATGCGGGGGCAACACGTTAAACTGCCCGGTTTTGTTGTGCCAGTAATCGTTAAACAGCAGCACTTCGGGCTGGTTGGTAATTACCACATCGTGCTGCAGCATCTCCTGGCCGGGGCAGTCAAAAGGGTAAATCCTTATTTCGTTAATGCTTTCTTTAACAGGGCGGTCATATTTATAGCGTGTAACATGGTGAATCTTAAATATGGGCATGATAACGACATGGATTAAGAATAAGAGAAAAAGCTTTGGCCCAACCGCATGCTTACTTCAAGCAGTTCCCTTTTTACCTTTTCTAAAAATTGCTGCAAAATAACAGCATCCAGCGTATCAAAGTCAATATATTTTACATAGCTGTATAACCTGCCGAAGCACCTTATAAGGGCTTTGTTCTCCTCGGAGTCGTTCTCCTTGGCCACATCGGCTATATACTTGTCAATACGGGTGAGGGAGTAAATAACCGACCGCGTAAAATTTGCATTTATAACAGCCTGGTGCAGAACGTTTTTGTTGTTGTTGCTGCTGCGGTAGGTTTTTAAATGCAGCTCGTAGCCCGAGAGGGAGAGCAGCAGTATGCGCCAGTACAGTATATCCTGCTGATCGCCCAGCTCGTAGTTAATGGTTTTAAACTCGCGTATGGTTATATCCAGCGTTTCAAGGCAGCGCTCAATGTATTTGCCCAGGTTCATAAAGTTCCAGCCGCTGCCACGGGGCATGGTAATATCGGTAACGCCTGCATATAGTACCGACTGGCGGGTAAGCTGGTCAATGGTTTCCATACTGTGTTCGGTTAACAACTGCGCGGCAAGCGCGGGGCTGTTAACAATATGGTACATGTGGTTAACATTCTCCCAAACCTCTTTGGTAATATGGTCCTGCACGCCACGGGCATTTTCCCTGGCGCGGTTTATAAGGTTTTTAAGGGAGTTTACATTGTTAACATCCAGTATCACTTTTTTAAGCACCTCGTTGGTGTTGTTTTCAAGGGCTTTAATCTCCGCCTCGGTACAATCGGTAAAAATCTCCAGCAGGGGCCTCCAGGTAACATGTTCGCTAATGCCCTTGTCCAGTACCGATATATAAGTGGTTCGTGTTACGCGCAAAATGCCGTCTGCCCGTTCCATATAACGGTTCAGCCAAAATAAAGAGTCTGCAATTCTGCTCAGCATGTTTGTTCTTTGGTTTTAAGTTTGGGGTTCCTGGTAGTCCATAGTCCATTGTCCATGGTCCATAGCAAGAACGATACTTTTTTCACTTGCAGGGTTATACTAAAAGGTGGTTGTTTTAGAAAATCCGGGTCATCCATCCTACTTAATCACCATGGACCATCGACTATGGACTATGGACTGCGCCGGACCATGGACTGCGCCGGGTCATCCATCCTCCGTGATTTACCATGGACCATCGACCATGGACCATGGACTAAGCAGGACTATGGACTAAATCAATCAACCACCCAGGT
>CAZRDD010000321.1:0-6075 GCA_964598675.1 uncultured Parafilimonas sp. | reverse complement strand
CGTAAATAGCAGCTTCCGGGCCAGAAAGCACTTCTATAAAATCAATTTCGGCAGGGTTAAGGGTAGCCAAATATTGCATAACGGGACTGGTAAAATTACCATCACCCTTCAAGTCGCCCGCGCCCGTATCTATAACTACCTGCTGCCTTACTCCATCCACAATCAGCAAAGGTTCTGTTTTGGGGCTGCTGCCAAAGCCAAAGCCCCCGCTAACTGCAAGGTAGCCCCCTTTAAGCATTACGCCCGGTACCATTAAAACTAAATTTGCAGCGGTTCCATATCCGCCCCGGTTTATCATGTCGGAGGAGATGATGTGCGAAAATTCACTTACCCTTTTAGAGGTGTTATAAGTGTCTTGCTTTTTGGCTTTCGTTTTTACAGTTACAGCTTTCAACCACTCCTTGCCTATGCCTACAAAAACAGTATCTACATGAAATTTTTGTCCCCTGGCCAATGGCAAGGCTGTGCTTAATAAATACTTTTTTTTTAAGGATACAGGTATTGCAAACCTGGGAAAACTAAAAGTGTCTATGCTAATCTTGTCGCCATCCGTTTCAATAACACCCCGTTTGCTGGTAACCTGCAGCATAAGCAACATGTTCTCCTTATTTTCCGGCATGGTAAGCCTAAAGCCGCCACCAATACCGGTGGTATCAACATCAATAAAAGTATTATTGTTAATCTTTGTAATTTCTGTAATAATCTTTTTTTCCTGGGGTTTGCCTTTTTCGTCAAGCACCCTTCCTTTAAGGTAAGTAAGCAGCTCGTTATTATCGGTATATGCAGGTACTGCTGCAGTGCTTTTTGCCTGCAGGTTTTTATACATGGGTGGTTGCGCCAGCAGCAGCAGGTCAATCTCTTCTTTATTCAGCCTGTTTTTATATTTTGTTAACCAGTCATTAAGGGCAAGGCCCGCTGGTTGCAGGGTGTCGGTTTCAAGTACGTCCGACATCTGCATAACCCGGTCGTCCTCTACTGATACGTTTAACGTAGCAACCAAAGGTTTTCCGTCTGGCCCGGTAACTTCAAACGCAAGGTTAGCCTTGTCGCGTGAGTTATAAATTGCTTTATCGGGGGTTACATTCAAGGCAAAATTTTCTTTATTTATGTAAACATTTCTTTCGCTTACCAACTGCTTGTCTTCATTAAACAGCAGCAGGGTGGCTATGCCGCCGGGAAAATCCTTCAGGGGTATATCCACTTCGCACATGCCCCTGCCAATACCTGCAAAACAAACACTGTCTTTACTTATGGCCAGCAGGTAAGTGGTGTATTTTCTGGTATAAATGGAGTCCTCGAGGCTTATGTAGGTTTGCAGTTCGTCTTTCGACTGTTTAATAACGGATACCTGCGCGGCAAAAGGGTCCCACGCCTGTAACGGGTATTTAATATCCTGTCCGTTGGGGCCATGTATAACGGCCTGGTATTTTTGAAACCATTTTGGGTAAAACGAAATACGTGCCAGGCCAAACCTGTTGGTGGTAAAGTTGGTAACTACAGAATCCTGGTTGTTTACAATAATGCCAGTGGTTACCACCGGGTTGCCTTCTTCGTCCTTCACTTGTAATGCACCTGTTGAGGTTAGCCCCGTAATTAAAGCCCCGCCCTCTGGGTAAAACTGTACTTTAAACGCACCCTTTACGCGCGCATCCCCGGTGTTTTCAGCCGCCTGCGGGCTTTTGGTATTTATAACATACAATGGCTCAACCGTTATGCTTTCAGTATCCTGCTTTACCATTTTTTGCGTGTAGCCGCGCAGCCAGTAATAGCCAGTAGCCAGGGAGTCGCCAAGCTGTATCATACCATTGGTACGCATATTAACGGCATTAAGCACCAGTTGTTTTATAACCTGGTCCTTATCGTTCACCAGGTCTACAAAAAGGCTTTTGCTGGAGGAATCCAGGCGGTTGTTTAGTGCTTTAACCAAATAAGCTTTAAACCATATTTTTTCGCCCGCAGCAAACACCTTGCGGTCGGTTTGCAGCAGTATTTTTTCCTTGCTTTGAAGCCGGAGGGCCGTTATGGTTTTGCCAGCGAGGGAGTCTATCTGATTAACTGAGCTTTGCGCATCAGCACCAATGTAAAGCAACAACAGCCCAATAAGGCATGTGTATTTTATTTTTTTCATATAGCAGGCAGTTTGGTTTGAGACGGCTTGATGTTTAAAGGGCAGCAGTTAAAATTAAAGGTATTTTGTTATTATTACCATTATTGCCCGAGATAGATAAAAAACAAACATTTTATGTTTATAAGGCATTGACTTTGAGTTGATTTGTTTTTTGGAATTAAGCGCAGGGGGGTAAATAGTACCTAAAGGTTAGAAAACAGGGCGGGATAATTTGCTATTTTTTTTTGCTTCTTAATCGCTTTTTGTATCGCGGGCAGGGCTTTTATATTCATGTAACTTGGCAAGTACATCTTTTAACTAAATGTTTTCGCGTTTAGGTTTGCTTATTAAAGCGAAGAGATGGGTACGGAAGAATTTTAACTATCACAGCACCGTTCAGGTAGCAGCAGCACAGAAATAAAGGGCTGTTGAAAAGCTATGACTACTACAGCCGTCCGCCGAAGTTCAAAAATATATTGGTCGCGTTTCCGGCGTTTACAGGGAATAATATAAACTATAAATGCTAATGAATGTAACCGCAAAATAAAACTGGTAAAACGTGCTTTATTAATAAGCCATTTTATTATCTTTAGTTGCTGCACTTATTTAAACACAATTATATGGGCCTGCAAAACACCCTTGCCAAAAAACACAATAACTTTCAACGCCAAACTGCACCCAATAGTGTGGAAAGCCGCAGGGGAACCAGCATGTTAAGTGTACCCATAATGTTTAACACAGGGGCAACGCAATTAGCAGGTGATGAGAAAGAAGAACTGCTGCAAAAAAAGCCATTTCAGCTTAAAGCTGCTGTAATACAAAAAAAGACTGCACACGAGGAAGATGAACTTTTGCAGAAGCAGTCAGATCCCTTTCAGTTAAAAGGTATTGAGGAGGAAGAACCTTTGCAAAAGCGGTCAGCACCATTTCAGTTAAAAGGTTTAGAGGAAGAAGAACCTTTGCAGAAGCGGTCAGCACCATTTCAGTTAAAGGGTTTAGAGGAAGAAGAACTTTTGCAAAAAAAGCCCTTTCAACTGGCCAAAACTGGTACTCCCGCTCCAACAAATACGCGCCCCAATCAAACCGGCATGCCCAATAACCTGAAGGCAGGCGTAGAAGCCCTTAGCGGTATAGCCATGGATGATGTTAAAGTGCATTACAACAGCAGTAAACCCGCGCAATTGCAGGCGCTGGCCTACGCCCAGGGCACTGATATACATATAGCCCCCGGCCAGGAAAGGCATCTGCCGCACGAAGCCTGGCATGTGGTGCAGCAAAAGCAGGGCAGGGTGCAGCCCACCATGCAGTTGAAAGGTGGCGTGGCAGTGAATGATGATAAGGCTTTGGAGAGCGAGGCGGATGTGATGGGGGGGAAGGCGGGGGAGTTTGGGCAAGGCATTGCAGCTGCAAGCCGGCCCTTAATAAAAGGCCCGTGGGCGGAAAAAGATAGCAGCATTTTACCTTCAGCGCCCTTGCAAAAAAAAGAAGTCAGCCAAAGCGTTTTGCAGTGTTACAAAACACTGGATACTGAAGAATACGAGCTGGTTGGCGAAAGCGATTCAGATCATTTTTTCAAAACGCAATCTGTAAGCCCAACCGTTAAAAAGAAGAAAAAAGACTATAGTATCTCCCATGATATTAGCCGCAGTGATGAGAAGCAAGGGCTTCTTATTGCAGATGACGGAACGCTGGCCATAAATAATACTATTCAACAAGCTAAGGAATTTTATGGCACAGATGGTGTGGTTAACCAGGCAAATAAAGCCCTTGCCAGTGTCAAAAGTGCTGTAAAACTTGAAAAAAGTGGCAATCTCAGCATTTCTGCAACCGGCAAAACGCTCAATAAAATTGTGCCAAAACCTGCGGTCGCAAAAGAAAATGCGGAGGAAAAAGAATTTGACAACCTGGTAAGCCACATTTGTATTGAAATGGCATCAGGCGTTATGCAGGGCAACCGGGGCCAATACAGCCATGAAGCCGTATTTCAACAAGAAGGTGGTGAAGATGAAACAGTAGTGAACATTACGTCAAAACCCGATGCTGGCGATACAAAAATAGAAAGCCTTGCAACAGCGTTTACAAATGCACCCAAAAGCCTTGATGCGAAAGACATACGAAGTAAAATGATACTGGGAGTAAAAGACGAGTTACCTGGCCGGGCCTATGGTAAGCAGGCGGCAAAAGGCCAGTTAAACAAAAAGGCAAAAAAACTTGGTATAAACCAACATGCACGCCCCAATGTAGGCGAGGGGTACGCCACATTTAGCCTGGCTGGCAGCGAAGACAACAAAACGGATTTTTTGAAAACCGGGAAAGCACGAGAAATATTGCAAAATATATGGGGTTACCATTTTGCGGCAGTTATTGCAAAAAGCCTTGACGGCAAAGACACTATAACTTTAGAAAATTATAACCGCAAGGCGGATGTTATGGAGCAGGCACAGGTAATAATCGACAGGCTTGTAAATTCGGCTCCAAAAAAGTTTAAAGCTATCATCAAGGCAAGAGAAAATGAAGAAAACAAGCCTTCGGTTGCAGCAGAATTAATGCAGGTTCTAGAAATTGCGAGGAAAAACGAAAAGGGCGGTGCCCAGGAAGCTTATAAAAAGATCATGAATTCTTACAACGCAATTGAGAGCTGGTTTTTCAAAATGCAGGGCTCGGGAAAAGGGCAGAGTTTTCATGAACAACAAGCGGATACAGATGGCTTTATTAACCCCATTACCTTGAGGGTGCGGCCGCAGAACAGCGCCAGGGAAACCCTCAGGTATAAAAATATGGCATGGATCAATGCATATCCAAAACACCCTGCACTAACCGAAGGTGAGGAGGCTTTTTCCGGCTTTTTGGAAGAGCGCAATGCTTTAAGGACTGCTATACAAAATTGCGAGACAACCAAAAATATTGAGGAAGCATTTAAAAATGGAAAAAACCAGATGGCCATATCTGCGATCCACCGCGCGGCAAAAGCTATAGCAGATTGCACTGAACGCAGCGGGGCAACGGGCATGGGAAAACTGCTTTTGCAGGTTAAGCAAAACAAGAGCATAGCCGGCAAAGCAAGTTTATGCCGCAATATGGGCGAACTGGGCTATTATGCAATTGAAGATAATATTCAAAAATTATGGGTTACCGAAACCGAAAAGCACATGGCTTATGCAAAAAACCAAAGCGTGGTTTTTGCAGCGAGGGAATATGCAAACGCGGTATTTGAATATTGGAACACATAAACTAAAGCTTGTGTATACATTTGCCAAAGCTGCAGGCTCCTTCATTTTAAAACACTTTTCGGATGCATACTGAAGCGTCGCGGAAATGTAACCGCCAGCCAGAGTGTTACGTGGTAAAAGTTACAGCCAAGCCTGTTAGGCAAATAAAATTGGCAGCTTGAGCCTTAAAGTTTTCAACTATTGCTGCATAACTCTGTTTTATGACAAAAAGCCACCCTGAAAAAATACCAGCCAAAGGTATCCCGGCCACTGGCACCGCCAGCGGTGGTGTTGGTGTGCGGCTTAGCATGCCAGCCGTGCCTGTTTCGTTCAGCAAGTATGCAGCACAGTTAAAAAATGCCGGTGAAGAGGAACCTGTGCAAAAAAAAGAAGAGGAGGAAGAACGGCTGCAAATGAAAAGCCTGTTTCAATTAAAGGCCGTTGAGGAAAAGCTACCCCTGCAAAAAAAGCCTTTTCAGCTAAAAAGCGACCCGGTTCAAAAAAGCATGGAATGGGTAAACGAACCTTTACAAAAGCAACCCTTTCAACTCGCCAAAACCGAAAAAACTGCCCCAACAAATACACACCCCAACCAAACGGGCATGCCCGATAGCCTGAAGGCAGGCGTAGAAGCCCTTAGCGGTATAGCCATGGATGATGTTAAAGTGCATTACAACAGCAGTAAACCCGCGCAATTGCAGGCGCTGGCCTACGCCCAGGGCACTGATATACATATAGCCCCCGGCCAGGAAAGGCATC
>CAZRDD010000320.1:0-6087 GCA_964598675.1 uncultured Parafilimonas sp. | reverse complement strand
ACTGGTGTACGCCCTGCGCTACGGCAAAGCCATTATTGTAGTACCCATGACGGGCCTTTCACCACTTATTACCATCATCATATCGTTGGTTATATATGCCGTAATACCCGGCCCCGTGCTTATTACCGGTATGGTATTTGCCATGGCGGGCATTTACCTGCTTTCGGAGTGATGCGGCACAAACATATCGTTATAAAAATTGATGATTATGCGCTGAGAGGGTAATAGAGATTTTTTTAGAAAATTAATGATACACCAGTATACCTGAATAACACAGCTTGAAATAGATATTAAATTTATAAAAATCGCGTTCCGATTTATGCCCGCTTATTTTATAACCAGCTTTACGGGTGGACAGTAACAATCTGTAAAGTGCTGTTCTGGGTGGAAGGAGCTGGAAGACACCTGACACCCCCTGGTAGATTTAGGGCCGCTTCGCAAAAAAAAACAGAAAAGTAAGGCAACAGCCAGCAAATGATCAATGCACCTGCGCAAATACGTTAGGCCCAAAGGCCAATGCAGCATATATAACCCAACGAGCAAATACCCGTTTTTTTTCTCTCAACACCAAGATTGGTTTTAGCTGTTGAACTCAAAGCAATCTGTGCGGCTTAACGTTTTTAAGCCAAGGCCCCGTTTGGCTTAGGGTGCGGGCGAAATAATCTACCCAGAGTTGATATACCTAATCAACACTACTTGCCATTTTTTACACATACACAATATGGTTGTATACATACAACATGCGGCGGCTTACATACAAAGCCGTTTCAGCGGTTTTTGGGGCTGCTATCTTTATCAATATCATGGCATTTTCACCTTGTTGCCACAATATCCACCAAAACAATTATTATGGAAAATTTTACTTATGCCCCCAAAAACTGTTTACGCAGCAGCGTGTTGCTAAAATTTATTTTGTTATGTATCGTCTCATGCCTTTTATGTGCTGGCAATACATTGTACGGGCAATACAGCATTGCCTTTAAAACACCGGGTACAAGTACTTTTACTGTACCGGCGGGTGTAAGCAGTATTACCGTTGAAATGTGGGGTGCAGGCGGTGGCGGTACTGCGGGTAATGGCGGCGGTGGCGGGGCGTACGTAAAAACTACCACCTTACAGGTTAAAGCCAATGATAATATAGATATTACAGTAGGTGCGGGGGCCCCCGGCCCTAACGCCCAAGGTGGTAACAGCCAGATAACCGGCCATTTAGACGGTATAAGCACCGGCACTTTGCAAACAATTGTAGCTGCTGGCGGCAATTATACCTATGGCGGGGTTAGCCCAACAACCAATTTTTTTACCACTCTCCAATACAACGGCGGCAACGGATGGAGCGGCAGCCAAAGTTGCCCTGGCGGTGGCGGTGCGGCGGCAGGGTCAACAGGTAACGGCCAAAATGCCGGTATTGCAATTACCTGTTGGGGCAAAGGTGGTACCGGCAGTGGTGGTGGCGGCAGTGGCGGCACTTATAATATAAACAACGGCAACGGCGCCTTTCCGGGCGGTGGCGGTTGCGGTGCTGCTAGCAGTACCGGTGGCGATGGCCAGGTAATTATAACCTATAATTGTAACCCGGCTACCTATGCAGGCACAATTGGCACCAGCCATACTATAACATACCCGCCTTTGTTACAGCCGGACTTTATAAAAAACACCGGCACATCCAATGCAAACCAACCCAATTTTTATTACATCTGGCAAATTAGTAACGATGGTATAAATTGGGATTATGCCAGCGGCGACAGTTCATCAAGCGCTACCTACCAGTTTGACCAAGAAGGCCTTCAACAAAATACCTACTACCGCAGGGCCAACACAGCCTGCAGTGCCGATGGTACTTTTGTATCGTTTAGCAATGTGGTACTTATAAAAGTGTTTACCTCGGCCAACGGCCGAAACGGAAAAATTTCGGGCTACGTGCAAACCCGCAGTGGTAAGCCTATAAACAATAGAAAAGTTTATGCCCAAAGCCTTACACCCATAAAGGGCAGGCCCACAGGTTTTTTAGACAGTACCTTTACCGATGGGCAGGGCCGGTTTATTATTGACAGTATTTTTTATGGCGATAAAACCAATGGCGATTCCGCTTCAGTAAGGTTTAAGGTTTTTGCTGATGGTGCCAACAACTACAAATACAGCCCAGCCTCGGCAATTATCACGCTAAACACTGGTAATTTTAGTTACGACCTTGGTGTTAACAGCCCTTTTAAAGATACCACCGTTTTTGCCGTTACTGGCCAGGTTACCCAGCTTTGTTCGGGCTGTATTGATTCTTTAGGAAAAGTAAATAATGTTACCGCCCCGTTAGATAATGTGCGCATAACAGGCACAGGCCAAAATAATACACTTACCCATAACGAAACCGACTCCGTACTTACCAGGCCGCTAACAGCCGATGATGCCCATGGCAACTTTAGTTTAACTTTTAAGGAGCCTGATAGTTACACCATTGCGCCAAAATTTAACGCGCACAAGTTTAGCCCGGCCAACCGCGTTATTACAGTTAACGGCAATGTAGCCGGTAATAATTTTAGCGATACAACCACCCATGTAATTTCAGGTTATTTTAGTGCAGGCTGCAGGGATAGCATTGGCAGCGTAACCCTTCAGTTTGATGACACTCTCTCGTACGGCACAGCAGGCAAAGCTGTGTTTATGAAGCAGGTAAAAACAACGGGTGCAAAGGGCTTTTACTCCATAAGGCTTCCTGCACGTAAATATGCCGTACACTTAGTGAGCGGCACCATTGCAGACCCCACCGATTACACACTTGGGTTTAGCAAGGTGCTTACATTCTTCAGTAATATTCCAGTTGACTCGCTTACAAGGGATATTACAAACGGCGATGCGGTGTTAAACCTTGTGTACCAGCGCGAACCTCAATTACAGGTGGCCAGCCTTTTAGACTCCTCTGCATTTGTAAAATGCGCCGTTGATACCAATTACGTAATATGGCCGCAAAATCTGGCTAAAACAGTACAGTTTAAAGCCTACCAGGGCCCGCCCAGCAAAGCCTGCCCGCTTGATTCTGGTACCATTATTTATACCACCAGCATACAGTTACAGGACAATACCACCGAAACGGATACCCTTAAGGTTATTAATGGGTTGGCCAGTGTTAGCTTAACTGCAGGCAGCCCGTATACCTTAGCGCCATACTTTAAAATATTCCAGGCGTATTTGTACGACCGGTATAGCAACCAGCACCAGCCATATTATTATTCATCCAATAAAATAGTGGTAACGGGTGTATCTGTTAATAAAGATGCAAAAACCTTTGTAACGGTTACCCCGCAGGTGCCCTTAATGGTGTTGCACGATCCTCCGGGTAATGTCAGCTATTCGTCATGGTCTACGGGTGTTACCAGCCAGCAGGCTTTCAGCTTCCAGGCGCAGTCGGCCAATGGTTTAAAAGCGTGGGAAGAGGTAAAAATAGGTAGCGATGAGTTTTTGGGCCTGGGTGTTGAAATTGAATCTAAAGCCTGGGGGCAGGTAACCGGCGGCTTTACAGCTTCAGCTACCAATACCAGCACCAAGGAGTTTGTGGTACAAACAACCAGCACCAACAGTATTCAAACAGCTGCCAACAATAACGGCATAGGTGCAGATGCAGATGTATTTTATGGTGCAGCCATGAATATGAAATACACCGTTGGTAACGAGGTTAACTGGAATGCAGCCACTTGCCAGTTTGTTAAAAAACCGGTGATGATATTTGCCCCAACAGGTATTAATACCTCATTTGTGTACACGCTTGCGGCAATAAGGGATGTACAGATACCTAAGTTGTTGCAGGCAGCCCAGCTTAAACCAGACTCTGCCTGGTATTTTAACAACCAGGTAAATGTTTGGCAGCAGTTGCTTACAAACAATGCAGCCAACCTGCAAAAGGCAGCTATTGATTCAAACATCAGCTTTAGCTCGCAGGTTAGCTTTACCCATACCACCACACTTGCCAATACAGCCTCTAACACCTACGAATTTGGGCTTAGTGTTGATGAAGAAGTAGCTACCGAGCTTGGTTTTGAAATTGCAGGCAACGGTATAAGCGCCTCGGTAACAATTAACACACAGATGACAACCGGTAAGTCTAACAGCGCATCAAATACAGTAGAAACTGCTACCAGCTACACATTGGCAGATGATAACAACAACAGCCTTTTTAGCGTTAACATAAAGAAAGACCCTGTATACGGCACACCTATGTTTGAGACGGTAGCGGGAGAATCGAGCTGCCCCGTGGAACCCGGCACAGTAGCCCTGGACAGTATTTCGCTATCAGTAGCCCAGCCTATACAAACAGGGCTGAAAAAAGACACGGCTACATTTGTCTTTAACCTTGGCAACCTGAGTATTGATGCCAACCCCCGAACCTATATAATGTTCCTTAACCCATCCAGCAACCCGGATGGCGCAACCGTGCTGATAGGCGGCTACTCAAGCCCCGACGGGGTATCGTACCCGGTAGCCCAGGGAGGCAGCCAAAAGGTTGTAGTAAATGTAATTAGAAACAGTGCAGGGGGCGTATACAACTACGACAACCTGCAGATAACCGCATCCGACAACTGTTTTGAGCCAACTACGGTGTCGCAGTTTTTATCAAATACGCACCAGTATAAAACCGTAAATATTTCAGCAGATTTTGCCTCGCCTGTTAGCAGTGTAAACTTTGTAAGCCCTGCCAATAACTGGATGGCAAATACAGCCTCTGCCAACAAAGTACCGATTGTTTTTAAAGACTATGATACCAGTAACCTCAACACTATTACTATTGAGTATGCGGCCGAAGGCAGTGCCAACTGGCAGGCAGCGGGTGTTTTTTATAAAAATAAACTGTCCCCGGCTGTAACCGGCACCTCTACAAACTGGGATGTAACAAACCTGCCAGACGGTGCCTATAAACTAAGGCTTACTCTGGAGGATAAATACAGCAATACAGCTTATTCCAACGTAGTTTCGGGTATAATAGACCGTAAAGCTCCTATGCTTTTTGGGGTGCCGCAACCAACCACGGGCGTATACACAGCAGGCACACAGGTATCATTCAGTTACACAGAAAATATTAATACCAATAACATTACCTCTGCTAATGTATTGCTTACCGACCTTACCAAACAAACCACTATTCCGGTGCAGGTAAGCGCTTATGGCAACACGGTGGTAGTAGCGCCCTTAACACCGCTTACCCAGTTTGTGGGCGACCAGTTCAGGGTATCACTGTCTGGTATAATTGACCTGATGGGCAATGCAAAAACCAAAGCTGATACGGCCTATTTTGCTGTGGCAAGCTCATTAGCCGCCACAGGCAGTGATGCCATAAATGTATCTTCTTTAACAAGCAGCCTGTACGAAGATTCAAAGGCTGCCTTAGATGTACATTTTACAAGGAATGCGAAGGCAAATGGGCCTATTGCCATTTATTACGCTGTTACCGGCAATGCCGTGTATAATAAGGATTATACAATAACCTATAGCGGCACTCAAACACCTGCAGCAGGCATTAATGGCACTTATGGCACCATTATACTACCCAAAGACAGTACAGGAATAACACTGTATATACACCCGGTAATGGATAGCCTTACCAACACAAACAAAACAATAACAATTACACTAAGCCAGGGTGGAGGTTATGCCATAGGCAGTGGTTATACGGTAACATCTACTATATTAAACCGTGCCTTGCCTGTGCCGGTAATAACAGCCTTTACACCAACTACAGCGGCAGCAGGTGCCACTGTTACTATTACAGGTACTAACTTAAACCTTGCATCGGCTGTAAGCTTTGGCGGGGTAGCGGCAAAATCCTTTACCGTTATTTCGTCAACATCTATACAGGCAGTTGTAGGCTCAGGCTCATCGGGCGTGGTAAGTGTAACAACACCTTCTGGCACGGGCACCCTGGCTGGCTTTAACTATTGCACGCCGGTAACGCCAACAGTAAGCATCGCAGCCAACATCGCCAGCCCAATATGCGCGGCAACCAAAGTAACCTTTACCGCCACCGCGGGAACGGCCGGCACAGCACGAGTGTAGAACTCGTAGGAGGCCGAAGCAGTGGTGGGCACCAGTACCAGTACGTAT
>CAZRDD010000319.1:0-6111 GCA_964598675.1 uncultured Parafilimonas sp. | reverse complement strand
TAATGCCTCTGTATTATCGGGCGCAGGTGTATCAATAAAAACTACTTCAAACAACAGGTTGTGAAAGGCCATGGTAAACACGCTTCTATCGCTCACACTCATTGCCCCAAAAGTGTCGCCATGGTAGCTATCCTTAAAAGCCAATATTTTAGTACGTTGTGTTTGCCCCTGGTTCCACCAGTATTGTATACTCATTTTAAGCGCCACCTCCGTTGAAGTGGAACCATTATCGCTGTAAAAAACTTTGGCAAAGCTGCCAGGCAAAAGGGGCAGCAGCCTTTCGGCCAGTTCAACCGCAGGGCGGTGGGTAAACCCCGCAAAAATAACCTGCTCCAATTGCAGGGCCTGCTGGTACAGCTTTTCGGCAATATAAGCATTGCCATGCCCATGCAGGTTAACCCACCAACTGCTTATGGCATCAATATAACTGTTACCCTGCTCATCAAACAACAGCGTTCCTTCACCCTTTACTACAGCAACAGGGCTGGCCATATTTTTCTGCTGTGTAAACGGGTGCCATATATATTTCTGGTCCTTCTCTATCAATGTCATGGCGCAAAAGGAGTAAAAAACAATCCGCAGCCTATAACGCAAAAGGCGGCAGTCAGTCAATATGCATTTCGACTGACAATTAACAATGCAGTATAAACCTGGTTGTAAGTAACGGTTAAATTATTTTTCCTGAGGAATATATCTGTCATAAAAAGCACCTGTGCCTTTAGCATCTAATCTTCCGATAATTACATTTACTGAGCTGTTGCTTAAATCATATTTTGGCCGGAGATGGATATGTTCTCTTGCCCCTGTTGGCAGGTCAATATTGTCTTTCTGGTTTGCATCAGCCAACTTCAGTAAAAGTGTAGCCAGTGATTTTAAACCTTCCGGGTCGCCATGAATTAAAACATCCTGCCATTTTTTTATTTCACCATCCCACACTTCTTCATTTTGAGCAATAAATATGTCCAGGTTCCCGGTAATGTCTGATTTATATTTTAGCATAATTTACTTTTCCCTTGTATCAACAACTTCCACATTCCTTATGTCCCTTTTAGCAAAACCATCGTAAAACTTGCCGTACTCAAACCAAACAGCCCTATTGGCCAGGCCTGGCCTGTATAAACTTTACATTGCGCATAATGCCCTTGTGCTTACTCCTTTTTAGTGGGGAATGTTTAAATATTTTACGAAAGCTTTCCTCGCTCATCGCCTCCCATTCCGTGGTTGAGAGGTTAAGCACTTCGGGTATGGGGGTAAAACCGGGTTCGCTGGTGGGCTTGCTAAAACGGTTCCAGGGACAAACATCCTGGCAAACATCGCAACCAAACATCCAGTCGTCAAACCGGCCTTTCATTTCAGCAGGTATCAGCATATCCTTTAGCTCAATGGTAAAATAACTTATGCACTTGCTGCCGTTTACAATATTGCCTGGCAAAATAGCTTCCGTAGGGCATGCATCAATACATTTGGTGCAGGTGCCACAATAATCTTTGGCAAGGGCATCGTCGTACTCAAGCGCAATATCTGCAATAAGGGTGGCAATAAAAAAATAGGAGCCTTGCTGTTTGTTGATGAGGTTGCCGTTTTTACCTATCCAGCCCAGGCCGCTGCGGCGGGCCCAGGTACGCTCCAGCACGGGGGCAGAATCTACAAAACCCCGGCCCTCAATATTGCCTATCTTCTCCCTGATGGCGAAAAGAAAGCCATTCAGCTTCTCCCTTATAATTTCGTGGTAATCGTTACCGTAAGCGTATTTTGAAATGCGGGGGGCTTCCTCCTTTTGTTGTTGGGCGGGGAAGTAGTTAAGCAGCAAGGTAATTACCGACTTTGCCCCCGGCACCAGCAGGGCGGGGTTAACCCGCTGGTCAAAATACTTTTCCATATAGGCCATGTTTCCATGCATACCAGCCTTTAACCAGGCCTCCAGCCGCCGGGCATCGTCTGGCAACTCTTCAGCCCTTGCAATACCACAAAAGCTAAAGCCAGCCTGCAATGCAGCCGATTTTACAATATTTGTGTTTTTTTTAATATCCGCCAATACAACTTTTTTTTATAAAAATTTCTTAAAATTAATCAGCATAATTGTATAATTGTCCAAAAATAACCCGGCTTTTAAAACTTAGATATGAAAAAAACAGTTAACCCTTGCCTCTTTTTACTGCTTGGCATACTACTTTCCCTAAACACTCAAGCCCAAAAAGACAGGCCCGACATGAAATTTGGCAACGTAAAACCTGCCGATTTTGCCCCTACAGCTTACTCGTTAGACTCTTCCGCAGCAGCTATTTACCTTTTTGACCAGGGTGCCAGCCACTACGAAGGTAATGGTAACGGCGCTTTTGATGTGGTGTATGAAACCCATATTAAAATAAGGCTGTTGAAAAAAACTTCGTTTGAAGACATGGCCACCATAAAAATACCTGTGGTAAAATCAACCTACTACGAAGAAAAGCTTGAAGGCCTTGAAGCAGCTACCTATAATTTAGAAAACGGCCAGGTAGTAACCACCAAGCTTGATAAAGGCTCCATTTTTAAAGACAAGGAGGGCGATGTTACCGTTGTAAAATTCACTTTCCCAAATATAAAAGAAGGCTCAATTATTGAGTACAAATACAAACACAGTTCTCCAAACTACCGCCATATTAACGGCTGGTATTTCCAAGGAAAATACCCCAGTAAGTGGTCGGAATACAGTGTTGAGATACCCGAGTTTTACGACTTTGTATTTTTGCAACAAGGTTATTTGCCCTTTTTTATAGATAGTGTAAAAACCTCGCACGACAATTTTCATATTGTTGACCACGATAATACCGCCGATGGGGGAACTTATATCAGTGACTTTTCGGCCAACACCACCCAGCATTTTTGGGTAATAAAAGATGTTACCCCTTTAAAAGAAGAAGCCTTTACCACCACACTTAATAACTACGTATCAAAAATTGAGTTCCAGCTCTCTACCATCAGGTACGAAAACCGGGCACCATTACCAGTTTTACAAAACTGGTACAAAATATCAGAGAATTTGCTGAAAGATGAAGACTTTGGCGAAGCGCTTGCCCATGATAACAACTGGGTTAAGGATGATGTAAAGAAGGCATTAAACGGCGAGAAAGACTCGCTTGAAAGGGCAAAAAAAATATTTGCATTTGTAAGAGATAATTACAGTTGTAACGATTACTCCGACCGCTTCCTCTCGCAAACGCTTAAAAAAACCCAGCAAACCAAAAAAGGCAATGTTGTTGATATTAACATGCTGCTTGCCGTAATGCTAAAGAATGCTGGCTACGAAGTGCACCCTGCTTTGCTTAGCACCCGTAAAAACGGTAAAACACTTGACTACTACCCTATTATGAGCAGGTTTAACTACGTAGTAACGCAGTTGGTAACTGGGGGTAACACCTATATGCTGGATGCAGCAAGCGGCGACGTGCCTTTTGGCAAACTGCCTGTGTACTGTTATAATGGTAACGCAAGGGTTATTTCTGCGGAAAACCCTGTGCTGGTTAATTTATCGGCCGACTCGCTGAAAGAATCAAGGGTAACATCTGTATTTATCATAAACGACGAAAAAGGCATGAATGGAAGCTACACTTCCACTTTTGGCAATGAAGGTTCCATTGACCTGCGAGATGAACTGCACGACAGTGCTAAACATAAAGACTTTTTTACAGCAGTAAAAAAAGAATTTCCGTTCGAAGTTACTTTGGCTGATACAGAACTGGACTCCCTTAAATCGCCTGAGAACCCTGTTGTTATAAAGTATGCATTTAAGTTTAACCAGGAAGACGATATTATTTATTTTAACCCATTGCTTACAGACGCCATAAAAGATAACCCTTTTAAATCAGCAGAACGCCTGTACCCCGTTGAACGCCCCTATTGCCTGGACCAGGTGTACCTGCTTAATATGGAAATACCCAAAGGCTATAAGTTGGACGACAAGCCAAAATCGGCCAGGGTAATGCTTAACGAAGACGAAGGCATGTTTGAATACATAATAGGTGCTACAGCCGACCATATACAATTAAGGTGCCGCCTGTTGATTAAAAAAGCAAACTTTGCCCCGGAAGACTACCAAACCCTGAGGGACTTCTATAGTTTTGTGGTAAAAAAAGAGGCAGAACAAATTGTGTTTAAGAAAATGTAAGTGAAATGATTAAAAAATATGTACTGTTTATAACGATAATATTTTTTTCGGTATGTACTAAAGCACAATACCCGGCACTATTAATAGCAGACTCCCTTAAAAAAGACGCGCATGCGGTTGAACGGCTGGATGAAGTGATTTACGAAATAAAAGGGCCGGGTAAAGCTAAAATGCACGAACACCATGTGTACACTGTTTTAGATGAAGATGGTGCAGAATTTGGCCATGTACAAAGCACCTATGATAAGTTTAATGATATAAACTATATTGATGCAAAACTGTATGATGGCCTGGGTAAAGAGATAAAGAAAATTAAGAAAAAGGATATGGCCGATTTGAGCGGCAGTGACGACGAAACCCTGATGACTGACAGGCGATACAAAGTGTATGATTTTGGTTACCGCAGTTACCCTTACACGGTTGAAATAGAAGAAGAGGATGATATTGATGGCATAAGGGGCATACATACATGGGTACCCCAGGGGGGCACCAATCTTTCCGTAGAATCAAGCCGCCTGGTTGTTATAGCTCCTAAGGATTATGTGTTACGTTACAAGGCTTTTAATTATGGCAACGACCCTGTAATTACTGAACAATCCGATAAAAAAGTATATACCTGGGAAATAAAAAACATACCTGCAAAAAAATATGAGAAGTTTCAACCAGCATGGCGCGATATTGTGCCTTATGTAATTGTGGAGCCTTCTGAATTTGAAGCCGATGGTTATAAAGGCAACATGTCTACCTGGGAAGATTTTGGCAAATTTATTAATACATTAATGCAGGGCAAGAGTGTTTTACCCGATGGTGTTAAACAAAAAGTACACGAACTAACAGATAATGTTAAGGACGAGCGTGAAAAAATAAAAGTACTGTACAATTTTGTACAGCAAAATACCCGCTACATCAGCATACAATTTGGTATTGGTGGTTGGCAGCCATTTGATGCCAATTATGTTTATACAAAACGTTATGGCGATTGTAAAGCATTATCAAACTACATGGTTTCAATATTAAGGGAGGCCGGCGTTAAAGCGTATTATGTGTTAATAGCAGCAGGCGAAAACGCCCCGCCTATGATAACAGACTTTCCTTCGAGCCAATTTAACCATGCAACAGTTTGCGTACCCATGGCAACCGATACAATGTGGCTTGAGTGTACAAACCAAACTTTGCCAGCAGGTTATATTGGCGACTTTACCGGTAACAGAAAGGCTTTACTAATTGATGAAAATGGCGGCCACATTGTTAACACAAAAAAATATACCTATAAAGATAATTTAGATAAAACCACTGTAATAGGTGAGGTTGACGAAACAGGTAAGTTAAAAGCAACTATTACTACCACCTACGCAGGTTATAATTATTTTAACACGCATGTACGGGCTGCTTATCATTCAAAAGAAGAACAGTTAAAAAAGCTGAAGGGCGAAATAAACCTGCCAACATACGATGTTACAGCTTTTTCGTACGAGGACCACAAATCGGAGAACCCAACTATTGATGAGCATATAGAAGTTACGGCAGAAGGGGCTGCAACCTTAACGGGCAAAAGATTGTTTTTTACACCAAATTTTCTTACGCAAACAGGCGGCAGAATGGAGGCATCAGATGACCGGAAATTTGACGTTGAGTATAACTACAATAATACCTTTATTGACTCCATCTTGTTTAAAATACCTGCCGGATATACTGTTGAAGCAATGGCCAAAGATGTATCAATCAGCAATAAATTTGGCAAGTACGAAATACATTTTAAAGTAGATGGAGATAAAGTTACAGTAACCCGCTACCATGAAGGTAGTTCCGGCCGCTACCCTCCTTCCGAATACAACAATCTTGTTAAGTTTTATGATGATATGTACAAAGCAGACAGAAGTAAAATAGTGTTTGTAAAAAAAGATTAATCAATAAAAAATGTGTTGTACTAAAAAAGCTGCCTTTATATACAGGGCAGCTTTTTTAGT
>CAZRDD010000318.1:1428-6134 GCA_964598675.1 uncultured Parafilimonas sp. | reverse complement strand
TGTAACGATATGTCTTCATTTCAAGCAGTGTTGGGCCACCACCTTCACGCGCCCTTTTAACGGCACGGCTAACAGCATCATGTACGGTTTCCGGTGCCATGCCATCTACTTTATCTGCTGGCATTTCGTAAGCATCAGCCAGTTTGTAAATGTCAACAACGTTAGAAGTCCTTTCAATGGAAGTACCCATTGCGTAATTGTTGTTTTCGCAAATAAAAATAACCGGCAGCTTCCATAACATAGCCAGGTTAAATGTTTCGTGCAGTATACCCTGGCGGGCAGCACCATCGCCAAAAAAACACAACACTACGTTATCGGTTCCTTTATATTGTTCGGCAAAAGCCAACCCAGCACCGGTACCAATTTGGGCACCTACTATACCGTGGCCGCCAAAAAAGTGATGTTCTTTGCTAAAAAAGTGCATACTGCCACCTTTACCTTTGGCGCAACCTGTAGCCTTACCATACAGTTCGGCCATACAGGCTTTAGGGTCAACACCTTTTGCCAAGGCCAGGCCATGGTCGCGATAAGCCGTAATAAAGGGGTCTTCAGGCCTTGTGGCGGTCATACAACCGGCTGCGATAGCTTCCTGCCCAACATAGGCATGAAAAAAACCGCGTATTTTACCGGCCATTTTATACATTTCTTCCGCTTTCAGCTCAAACTGGCGTATAAGCTGCATTAGCTCGTACCAGTATAAATAGGTTTCTTTAGAAAACTTAGTTGCCACGTTGGTAAAATTTGAGGGGCAAATATAGTGTCAATACGCTAATATGCCAATTTGTTATTATTGAATGTTTACAAGGGGTGTAAAACCGACCCCCGTTGTGGGGTACAACGCTATTTTGCATGGCGATTTTTATAATAACTGCCTGTAATTGATTATTGGTTATACATAATAAAAAATAAACATGAAATTTTCATTAAAAATTTAAAAACCTGATATCCTATATAAATTATTGTTATTTTTATTATGTTCAAGCAAAAACTCCCCCACATGCAAGTGTTTCAGCAAGCTTCGGTTTCTGTAACCGATATAGTGTACGACCACCTGTTTATAGAAATCAACAGCAAGGTTTTGCAAACAAATAATTTTGAGTACAGGATTTGCACCAATGACAAGCATCTTGTAAGACAGGGTTCTTTCAGGGGGCCGCTGGTGCAAATAAGGTTAAGCCTGATGGATACAGGCAATTACCAACTGCTGTTGTCAAACGACGGCCAACAGTGGCAACAATATGCTTTTGAAAAAAAGGCAGCAAAAGCAATTTTTAACTAAACCGCCTGCTGCGCATTTTATTATTATCCAGGTATACACTACCCGGTAAGGGTTTTTAGCCCCTGTTTTAAGCCTGTACGGCTGGCACCTCTTTTGGCTTACGGCTTCTTTTAACTACCGGCACAACTGGTTTTGCTGCTTTGGCTTTTTTTACTGGTGCTTTTTTTGCTACTTTCTCTACTTTTACCGCTTTGGCTTTCTTAGCTTTTACTTCGGGTACGGCTACCGCTTCAACTATTTTTTCTTCTGCGGTAAACAAGCCCTCACTCAATAACTTACCCGCTTTTTTAACCAGTTTCTTAAACTTTTTCTCACTTACCCCTTTAACAAACTCTGAAAGAGAAGCTTCAAGCTTTGCTTCAACCTGGTTTCGAAATTCCTTTTTGCCCATATTATTCAATTTTATTTACAATTTAATAATATAAAAATAACATTTATATAATATAGGCTGTGTTAAGTTTTGTCTGTACAGATGTTCAAATAGTATTATTGACCATGTTACAGAGAGGATAGTTCATTAGCAAACGCAAAAAAGAGATTTTCTCTATGGAGATGTAAATGCTTTATACATTGATAATCAATAATATACAGTCAAAATCGTTAAATACTCATAAAAAGATGCCCGCTGTTGTTTAAAAACATCACCTAAATATCACCTGCATATTATTTAATAGTAAGCCTTGCCAAATATTGCTGATGACCATCTTCCATCATTACCTCCGTAAACCATCCCTCCTCTCCCGCAATTTGGGCAAGGGTATTTTTATCAATGTACAGCCAAGTAAACCAACCAGACCTTTTGCCCTTGTAAGCATATTCGTAACTTAACTCTCCATAATAACTCCCACCATCCGGCAGTTTGCCTTCATACAAATAGGCGATATCAGAGGAATCAAAAATTAGCTGTCCGCCCGGTGCCAAAAGCTTTTTAGCATGTTGCAGAAATATGCGCAGTTTGGTAACATTACCAGTTAAGCCAATGCCATTCATTAAAAGCAACAGGGTATCAAAACGTTGTAGCTTGTATAAAAATATATCGGCCAGCAACACTTTATCAACCCCGCGCACCTCCATTACTTCTGCCGCTTTGGCCGATATATCCATAGCCGTTACATCAAGCCCCTTCTGCTGTAATAACAAGGCATGGCTGCCAGCGCCAGCACCAATATCAAGTACGCTGCCACGGCATAGCGCAAGCGCTGCCAGTTCAAGCTCCGGCATATCGTCTTCATCCCTAAAATAAATATCCACCGGCATTTCTTCTTTGGGGCCGTAAGTGTTGTATATCCATAACTTACCTGGCTTGTTTTTATAATAATAATCCCAAATGGCCTGGCCCAACACATCGCTCATATAAAAATAAAATTTAGGTTTGCTGCTGCACTGTATTAAAATGTAAATATCATGCAAAAAACATTGATGATTGGCACAACGCCTGTACCTGCTTTGGGGCTGGGTACGTATAAGCTAACGGGCAGGGATGGAGAAAAGGCCATTGAACAGGCACTGCACATTGGTTACCGCCATATTGATACAGCCGCATTTTACCACAATGAAGAAGAAACAGGCAACGCTGTACGCAATTCAGGCATAGGCCGGGATGATATTTTTATTACCACCAAAGTTTGGCCCACCAATTTCACCAAGGCACTGTTTATACCAGGGGTTGAAGAAAGCCTTAGAAAGCTGAAAATTGATGCGGTTGACCTGTTACTGCTGCATTGGCCTGCCCCCGATGATGACACCAATAAGCTGGCAGCCAGCCTGTTGAACAAGTGTTTGGAACTACAGTATGCCAAACATGTTGGGGTTAGCAATTTTACATTGCCTCAACTGCAACTCGCCAGCCAATATGCACCTGTATTTTGCAACCAGTTAGAGTATAACCCGTATCAAAACCTGGATGAAATGCTGCAGTTTACCAAAAAAAACAATTTGTTGCTTACCGCCTACAGCCCGTTGGCAAGAGGTGCTGTTTTGCAGGAACCTGTTATACAGAGCCTTGCAGCTAAATATAATAAAACAGGCAGCCAGGTGGTTTTAAGGTGGCTTTTACAGCAGCATAACGTGGCGGCAATACCTAAAGCCTCCAGCGAAAAACACAGTATTGAGAACATGGAGGTATTTAATTTTGAGCTGAGTGATGAGGACATGCAGAAGATTTACAGCCTGCAAAAACCCAAAGCATAAAACGCTGTTTTATTACTACAAATAATCACTTATGAAGCCTGTTTGGTTTAGTGCCTATACCCTTGATGATATAACACAACGCAGCAATGTGCATACACTGCAACATCACATAGGTATAAAACTTACCGAGCTTGCCCCCGGTTACCTGGAAGGTACGATGCCGGTTGATGACCGTACCAGGCAACCCATGGGTATACTGCATGGCGGTGCCTCTGTGGTTCTTGCCGAAACCCTTGGCAGCATTGCCGCCAACCTGGTAGTTGACCCACAATTGTATGTATGTGTTGGCCTTGATATAAATGCAAACCATATACGCTCCGTTAAGGCGGGCCTGGTTACAGGCTCTGCTAAACCATTGCACCTGGGTAATAGTACACAGGTGTGGAGCATTGAAATAGTGGACGAAAAAAAACGACTTGTTTGCATAAGCAGGCTTACGATGGCTGTTTTAAGCGTGGCTAAAACAGGCGGCAGCAACCCTTTTGCCCGTTTGTTACACCAATAACATTTTGGCTTTTACCACCATACTATAAATCAACCCTCATTGTATATTAACCCTATGCGGAAAGAACATTTTAGCATACTGCCATTATAAAGTAACTTGCCATTTTAATAAACGGATGTGCATGAGCAAAATTATTTACATCATATTTACTCAACTGTATGCCTTGGCGGCAAGGTTGTTAATGCCATTCAACAAAAAAGCAGCATCATGGGTAAAAGGGCGTAGAAATATAATGGATCATATTGCTTTTAACACGCAGCGCGACCCGGCCAAAAAAATATGGGTACACTGCGCATCGTTAGGCGAGTTTGAACAGGGCAGGCCTATTATTGAAGCAATTAAGGCGCATTACCCCGGTTATAAAATACTGCTCACTTTTTTTTCTCCATCGGGTTACGAAGTACAAAAAAACTATAAGGGCGCCGATTATATTTTTTACCTGCCAATGGATTCGCCTGCTACTGCAAGGCGGTTTTACGATTCGGTACAACCCAAACTGGTTGTATTTGTTAAATACGAATACTGGTATTACTACCTGCAAAAAGGCAATGCTTTAAAAACACCCATATTACTGGTTTCAGGGGTTTTCAGGCCGTCGCAACCATTTTTTAAATGGTATGGCAGTTTTCACCGCAGCATGTTAAAATGTTTTACGCACCTGTTTGTACAAACACAAAAGGCAGCAGAAATGCTGGCAGATAAAAAAGAAAATAATATCATTATGTATTGTAC
>CAZRDD010000318.1:1204-1418 GCA_964598675.1 uncultured Parafilimonas sp. | reverse complement strand
CAGAAATGCTGGCAGACATAAATATTACCAATGTTACAGTAAGCGGCGATACGCGTTTTGACCGGGTGTTGGAAATAGCCGCTAAAGCTAAACCCTTTAAGAAGATTGAAAATTTTATTAAAGACAGGGTTGTTATTGTTGCAGGCAGCACATGGACCGATGATGACGAGGAGCTTGACCACTATGCGAACACCCACCCGGACTACCGGTTTAT
>CAZRDD010000318.1:0-1194 GCA_964598675.1 uncultured Parafilimonas sp. | reverse complement strand
AAGAATGCGATACATTTTACAAATACTCCATAAGGTATACGCGCTACCTTGAAAGTATAAAAAACAATACGCCAATACCCGCCAATATAAACACGCTTATTATTGATAATATTGGTATGCTTAAATACCTGTACCAGGGTGCTACCATTTGCTATGTTGGCGGCGGTTTTGGTGGCGATGGTGTACACAACGTACCAGAAGCAGCCGTTTTTTACAAACCGGTTGTGTTTGGCCCTGTGTACGAAAAATATACCGAAGCGGTTGACCTTGTGGATGCAGGCGGTGCCTTTACCGTGGATGATGCTTTAGCGCTTGAAAAACAGTTTGACGAGTTGCTTACTGATAACACCCTGTACAAAAATGCCTGCAATAATGCAGGCAACTATATTAAAAACAATGCGGGTGCTACACGGCTTGTGATGGACTATATTCAGGAAAAACGCCTTCTTACCAATTGATCAAACTGCTTTACAGTTGCCGCATCCTCATTCCAGCCCAGCTTTAATTTCAATTCCCTTTTTATCCAGTATTCGGCTTCGGCATGGATAGAAAAAGCATTGATGGTTTTAATGCTCCGCTCATACATCTGTTCATCGCCCCTGAACAATTCATTCAAAAAAACATAACGGTCGTTTATACCAATGGCTTTCTTTAAATCCTTCACCGGTGATGATTGAAGCATTGCACCCAAATCATTTACCGCTGCGGCTTTCAACCTTTCGTTAAGGCTTTCCTCTTTACGCCCAATCATTTCATTTACTTCTACAGCTTCGTGCCGCTGTGCTGTTACAGGAGGTATGTTATGTACGGCAGCAAAAACAGGTGGCTGCGCTTTTACTATAACAGGCTCTTCAATAGCTGTTTTACTCTCCTGCACCGCAGGTTTAACCTCTGCCACTTTAACCTCAGGGGCAGGTGTAAAAACTTCTTCATCCACCTCAATACGGCTCTTTAAAAATACCGGGGCTACAACTGATACCCCTTTATCTTTTTGTACCTGCTTACTCTTTTCCATTTCAAGTTCCGCCGCCAATATCTGTAACGTTATCAGCATTTTGTCTGCTCCTGCATTTTGCAGGTATTGCTCCTGCAAACGGTTAATTAATGCGCCTGTTCTTTCCATCAGATAATATACTTTTGGGGATTAAACCTGTAACCAGCCATCGTTTGTAAAACCTGTTTAATCCAATTATT
>CAZRDD010000317.1:0-6176 GCA_964598675.1 uncultured Parafilimonas sp. | reverse complement strand
TAGCGGCCTGGCCGCTGGCATGTAAAAAAGCTTTAAGCTTTAGCGGGTTGCCATTACCATCCTTTAAATTGAAGGCTTCCAGTGCAGCAATGGTTTCTTCAGCAACGGTAAAGGTGGGGTTGCCCCAGCGTGTGTAAATGTAGCCATCTTCCTGGCCTGCAAAACGCTTCATGCCTTGTTCGGCAGTATCAAAGGTAAAAGTAGAGGTTGCATAAATGGGCGGCATGTGCGATGACTCCCCAAATTTTTTATCCCCTGCGTGCATGGCTACAGAACTCAGCCCGGTAAAGTTCAATTGATTGCTCATGTTGTAAATATGTAGGGTAAAGGTAGTAGAAAACGGAACGCAGGTTTACAACAACTCCATTAAATTGAAGGGATGCGTTTATGGCTTGTAAGTGTATTGTAGATGTTGTTAAAGCTCTTTTTTAACCGCCACAGCAAGGTCTTTAATAGTGGCAATAAGCGCCTCGGCATACTTGCCGTCTTTAAGCAAAGGTATATATGGTTGTGCGCAGGCGGAGAATATACCCTGCAACTTCACCTTCCATGCATTGAAGGTTGATGTATCGCCGCTTTGTGGATTGCTTGCTTTAAAGCTTAGTACCCTAAACTCCTTTGACAGGAAGATAGCCATATCTTTTTCCGCGTTACTGTATTGATAATACATGCTGTCTGCTTTTTGTATAAATTCATCAGCATCAGCCTTAGTTGTATTAGCAGCGCCAAAAGTAACTACAGCAATGGGTATGTTTGTTTGATATATAAACACCGTGCAGGCACTATCCAGTTGCAGCTTTTGTGCATCGGTAAACAGCGATTCCCAATCGTTAACATTGCCTGAAAAAGGCGGCAATTTTATGGCAGGGCTTTGCGCGTTGATGTATGTAACCGTTAATAAGAAAGCTACTAATAATGCCGCCACTTGCTTTGCCATAATGTACACTTTAATAGATTGAAATAAAAGTACATAACTTGTAACAACAGGGATGTTAATTTTAGGGAGAAAGTAACGAAAATTCAGATATGGCCAAGAAGCAGGGGCGGCTATAACTCATTCCACAAATTATGAAGCCGTTCTCTTGTGGATGGTAGGAGTTTAGCTAAAAAAGTGCTGTCAAAGTCTGGGGTTTCTGTTTTGAAGTCTGCCGATGGCCTTATGATTAAGTTTGCTTCTTTTTCAAAGTTTATATCCGGGTTGGTTGCTCTGATTACCTCCGAGCAGGCTTGTGCATACCTGTTAATCTTGTCCATACGCGAAATTTTAGTGTTAATATAGTAAAATAATGTACCATTTCTGATTTATTGCGACATTTAGTATGAAATTATTAAAATAGCGTTTTAACTGATTCTTTTTGCATTTCTAATACTGGCGTTTTAAAAAGTAGACCATGGAAGATGTAATATCGCTAACGTTTTAGTGTGGGCTTATTGCTTTATCAGTCTGTAAAGTATTAACCTTAAAAGAAATGCCTTAGAATACTAAATAAGTTCCACGCTATTTTTTTCATTTTCAAACCAAGAAAAGGACCTGAACGGCAATAAATGGGTGCGAATGCTTTGTGTAGACAAGGACGGGAAGTGTTGCTATATTCGAGAAGTCTACGACTTGCAACCGGGTGCTTCAATAAAGGAAGACCGTGTTTATGTGGATTATCTGAAATTAACTTTTGTTTACAAAGTAAAAATGGAATAATGTACAAGATACTGAGAATAGCTGGGATTGTTTTGTTAGTAGCTTTTATTGCTTGGAATGCCTTTTTAAGAGAGGTTGATATAGTGCCTATGCATGCTATGCATAAACAAAAAGCCCCATCAGATGAGGCACAAAATCCAAGGGATTTTGCAGGCGCAGACACTTTATATTTTAGGGATAGCGCGTTTATAATGCATACTGTGGTTGACAGTGCTTATCAGGTTAACAAATAATATGTGATCCTATTAGCCCTTACCTATTGTGGTTGTTACTTTGTTATCATATTAAAGAGCTTAAACTATTTTTATATTGTACTTTGTTAAAAGCCCCGGTAAGCCCTGGATGGTAAAGCTTGCCTTTTTAATATCATTCAACTCCGGGTCAATACTGTAGTTTACGGCGGAGGCGAAATTTACAGCAGAGAGGTTCGTCCGGTTAAAGATGGCAGCCTGTAAATCGCAATCTTTAAATACGCTGCTGTTAAGGTTGGCCTGGCTAAAATTCACCTCCTTTAAAGATGATTTTATAAACTGGGTTTTTACCATTTTCTTACCCATGAAAGAGGAATAATCGAGGGTGCAGGCTTCAAACTTTACATGAAAAAGAAAATCATCACATTCGCTGAAGTTAACCCCCATTATCTTACAATCCCTGCAAACCATATTGTTTAGTGTAGAGCCGCCCAGTTTCATCATACTAAGGTTGCAGTTTTCAAAACTGCAGTCAATAAACCGGTTGTTAAAAAACTCGGTTGATGATAAATCGCATTTAATGAACGTACAATTTTGAAATTCTTTACCATTAACTTTTGCACCTGTGTATACAACTTTTTCAAATACCTGGTCTTCGTACAATTGTGAAGTCATAGTTACATCAATAATTACTTTCAATGGCCTGTTAAGTGGTTACAATATCTCGTCCCATTTGCTTTTGTCTTTAAGCAAAAGCTCCCTAAGCTGGCGTATAGATGGCATGCCATTATCAAGCATGGCATCGTTAAATTTTTGCAACGAATAGTTTGCGCCTTCCTGCTTTTTATAGTCCTCACGCAGCTTTAATATTTGCAGCTTGCCAAGGGTGTAATACAGGTAACCCGGGTCAAAAGTGCCGCGCAATGCTTCCTGCCGCGATGGTTTATCCCCCTGGTACCAGTTATCCATGAAACACTTGGTGCCTTCATCAACACTTATGCCCTGGCAATGTGTTTTGATGGATACACATAAACGGCACAGGCGCAGCAACGCATCGCCAGACTGGGCTATACGGTATTTTGCTGCTTTTACAGGGTCGCCTGTGTTGCCATAGCCTTCATCAGCCATCATTTTCTCGCAATAATGCGCCCATCCTTCTATGTAAGCATAGCTGCCAAATATTTTCTCAATTTTGGTAGCGCCCGATGCATTCAGGTGCAAAAACTGGGTGTAATGGCCGGGGTACACCTCGTGTATACTAACATTGTCTGTGGTATAGTAGTCAAACTGCTTCAGCCAGTCTTCCTTTTGCTGGGCGGTCCATTTAGGGTCAACCGGGGTCATGTAATAGTAGGCTTCTGTTGCTTTTTGTTCAAACGGGCCCGGTGTATCCATGCTGGCGGTACTGGTGGCACGTGCATATTGCGGCGTTTCTTCCACATGCACCCTTACTTCAGAGGGCATGGATACAATTTTTTTGTCCGTTAAAAACTGCCGTATGGCTTCTAAAGTTTTCTTTGCATTTGGTATTAGGCTGTCTGCCGTGGGGTGTTCCATTTGAATATCATGGTAAACATCCACCGGTTTTTTGGCGGGGTTTATAATATGTGCTGCCGCATTAAAAGCATCCTGCTCTTTTTTGAGTTCTTTAAGGCCAACGGCCAACACTTCATCGGGCGACATAGTAATGTTTTCCTCATACCGAAGCATTTTACTATATTTCTCTTTGCCAAGGGCATAGTGATTATGCGCTTTGGGCAGCTTTTCTTTTTGCAGGTAGTTTGCAAACGCATTAACCTCATTTATCGCTTTTTTATTGGCTGCTGCAAAGGCAGCCATAAGCGTATCGTTTTTTACCTCTTTTAAAGCGGTAACAAGGTCACCCGCTAAAAACTCAGCAGAGCCTTTGGCAATTTCAATAGCCGTTTCAATAAAAGGTTTTGCAAGCGAGTCTGCTAGGTTGGCTCTTGCAGCTGCAAATACCTGGGGCGCGTTGTTTTCTATGGCAATAATAGATTTTAACCTTTCTTCCAGCGGGCCAAAATTTCGTTTTACATATATGCTAACGTCAACAGCACCGGCATAAGTCATTGGGTTTTTGGTAAAAATACCCATATCCTCAAACCTGAATATTTCTGATTTAATGGCAGATTGTAGTATGCGGTAATCGTAGAATGTTTTTGGGCTGAGGGTTGTGGTATCTATCGCTGAAAGCGTATCTTCAAAGGCTTTAAGCCTTGCCAGTTCTTTATCTAAAGATGCTTTGCTGTAATCAGTTGTCTTACCGTCATACGCATGTAATCCCAACGCAACGCCCTGCTCTGGCCTGGTTGCAAGGTAGCCATCAATATATTCCTCTGATAGTTTTTGAAATGCTGCATCGCTGTTGCCAGTTGATGGTGTGCTGTGGTTACCACAGGCTGCTGCTGCCATTGTTATGATGATGATTGTGATGAAGTGTGCTGTTCTCATGTTTTTATGCCTGCCCGGCTTTTTGGTGCATAAAAATACACAAGCTTTGTACATGGCTGTACAAAAGGGGCAATTAAAAAAGCGGCTAGCCAATGTTGTGCCTTTTATGAAAAGGATTGTGCAGTGCCTGCAGAGGTAAAAGTACCCCAATAATCAACTAATAAGTTGAGTTGAATTATGCCGCATTTACTATGGAGTAAACTATCTGCTCAAACCTGTCTCTAGTAATTGGCTTGATTTGATAGCCTGATACAACGCTGTATTCTTTTGCTTTATTCATATCTTCAGTAGTAGATGATGAACTGACAATATAAATGGTTGACTTATACTTGTTTTTGAAATCAATTTTAATAAATTCATCTAAAAACTGCCAGCCGTTCATAAAAGGCATATTAATATCAAGCAATATCAATTCTGGGAGCTCGCCCGCAAAATCTCGCTTTTCTTTAAAATAGGTGATAGCCTCTTCACCATTGTAAAACTGAACAATTGACTTTATTAAGCCTGTGTTTTCAATTGTTCTTTTCATTACAAACTGGTAAACCTGGTCATCATCAATAATGCCTGCTTTTGATAATAAGTGGCTCATAAAATATTGCTTTTTTGAAAATAAATGTAGAACGTAGTTCCTTCGTTAACCTTGCTTTCAATGTTAATATGCCCATTAAATGCCTCTATTTGTGTACGTGTTAAAAAAAGGCCAACGCCGTTGCTGTCGTACCCCTTATGAAATATTTTTTTATACCTGAAAATGTCGTTGCCATGTTTTTTTAAATCAACTCCTATGCCATTGTCAGCAACAGTTAGCATTAAATACTCTGCAGTATGCTGGCTAGTTATGTTTATGGTAACACCCCTGTTTGGGTGCCTGTATTTAAGGGCATTGCTCAGCAGGTTGTAAAACACGCTGTCTAAATATACTTTAGGAAACCAAACCGATTCTGCGGCCAGGTTAACATTTATAACAGCACTGGTTTCTTTTATCTGGCTTTCCAGCATTTGCAAACTTTGTTCAAGCGATTTTTTTATGTTTACCGGTTCCGTCTGCTTTTTTTGGTCAAGTTGTATTTCCAAAAAATCCCTCAGGTCGTTAAGCGTATTTAAAATGGAGATTGATGTGGTTTTTACTTTTGGCAAAAGAAAGTTCCTGTCTTGTTCGTTGTCGTTCTCTTCTAAAAATTCAGCCAGGTTAATAAGCGATGTGGCAGGCCCCCTAAGGTTGTGGCCAATAATGCTGTTGAATTCTGTTATTTGGTTTAAGTGGTTTTTCAGTTCTTTGTTCGCCTTCTCTAATTCTGTATTTTTTTGCTTAATATCTTCAATTAGTTGCTTTTCAGCCGATATGTCAACAATCTGGGAAATAAAAAAAGAAGGTTTTTCATTATGCCAAACAAGCGATACTGAAAGTTGTGCCCACACTATTTCCCCGTTTTTTTTCAGGTACCTTTTTTCCATTTGGTAGGTATCCAGTTGCCTGGTAAGCAGCATTTCAACATACTTAAGGTCGGCAGCCAGGTCATCGGGGTGCGTAATTTCCTGAAACGTACAAAGCAGCAATTCTTCTTTACTGTATTTAAGCATGCTGCAAACTGCCTGGTTTACATCAAGCCATCTGCCTTCCGGGCTTACAAGCGCTATGCCTATGGCCGAATACTCAAAAGCATTTTTAAATGTCTGGCGGCTTTCTTCAAGCAGTTGTTTGTTCCTTTTTATCTCAGTAACATCCTGCGATGTACAAATAAGTTTAACTGGATGGCCGTTATCGTCAACCGCAACTGCCCCGTGTGTTATAAAAATTTTTACAATGCCTTCGCGTG
>CAZRDD010000316.1:0-6177 GCA_964598675.1 uncultured Parafilimonas sp. | reverse complement strand
AAGCAAAATTCAATCATCGGAACCCTGCAAAAACAAACGCCGAAAGATGCATTTGGGTACAAGCGTTTTGTTGACAGTGATAATGATATTTGGCTGTTTGCCCCAGGGTATGCTTCGGGTTTGCTTAAACTAAACCAACGCGCTGGTACCCTTAATCGTTTTTGCCGCGATAGCGGGCAGGCCAGGCTGAGCAGTAATATAGTAAACGATGTTATTGAGGATAACAAGGGGATGATATGGATTGCTACCGACCAGGGTGGCATGGTGCTTTTAAACAAAAAACTACAGCAAACCCGTTTTTTGGCAAACTCCGATGAAGAAAGAAGCCTTTCTCAAAACACCATAACAACGCTGTACCTCGACAATACCGGCACAGTTTGGGCGGGCACTTTTAAAAAAGGGGTATGTTATTATCAGGAAAACATGCTGCGCTTTCCCCTGTACAGGCACCAGCCCGGTTTGCCAGCCAGCCTGCCGTACAACGATGTGAATTGTTTTGAAGAAGATAAAACAGGCAATATCTGGCTTGGTACAAATGGTGGTGGCCTTATATTGTATAATCGGGCCAGTAATACTTTCAACCAGTTTTTGCATAGTGGGGATAATACCAACAGCATAAGCAGCAATGTGGTTGTTACCCTTACCACAGACCGCCAGGGCAAACTTTGGATTGGAACATACCAGGGCGGCCTTGATTGTTTTGACGGGCGCACATTTACCCATTACAGGCACAAAGAGGCAGACCCTGCAAGCCTTGCGGACGACAAAGTATATGCAATAAAAGAAGACAACAATGGCGACTTATGGATAGGTACGCTTATGGGAGGCCTTGACAGGTTTGACAGGCAAAAAAATAAATTTTACCATAACACTACTTCGCAGCCTAATTCGCTTCATTCAAATTACATATCATCCCTCTGTTACGATAAAGACACAAACCTTTGGATAGGAACTGCTTATGGCATAAATGTTTTAAGAAGAAGTACAGGTAAATACGAATACTTTACACATGAAAACAGTAACCTGGGCAGCAATAATTTGAATATGATGCAGTTGGACCACATGGGCAACATGTGGGTGGCCACTACAAACGGGTTAAGCGTTATGCAGCCAGGAAAAGACAGTTTTCAGGTTTTCAGGGTGATAGATGGCCTGGCTTCCAATACAGTGTCGTGTGTGCTTGAAGACAACAATCATTTTTTATGGGTAAGCACATCCGGGGGGATTACGAGAATTACAGTAGAGCAAGGTAAAGAGGGAATTCATATAAAATGTGTAAATTATGATGAATTAGATGGGCTGCAGGGAAGGGAGTTTAACGGCAACGCTGCTTTTCGCACCAAAACTGGGGAGCTTATGTTTGGGGGTGCCAATGGCTTTAACCTTTTTAACCCCTCAAATATAAAAGCAAACGGCCACATACCACCTGTAGTGTTAACCGGAATGCAGTTGTTTAATAAAGAGGCACCGCTGCCTGCATCAATATTGCGCAACGGAGAACTTGTATTGTCCTACAGCGAAAACAATTTTTCGCTGGAGTTTGCCGCACTTAGTTTTATAAACGCCAGGAAAAATAAGTATGCTTATCAACTGGCAGGCATAGATAAAGGCTGGGTGTTAACAAACGGGCGTAACCGGTTAGCCACTTATACTAATATAAGCCCGGGTGAATATATTTTTCGTGTAAAAGCATCTAACAGCGATGGGGTTTGGAACGAGGAAGGTATAACAATAAGGGTTATAGTAAAACCTCCTTTTTGGAAAACCGGTTTTGCGTACGCAATATACTTGCTGGTTGTGCTGGCTGCATTATATATGGGGCGCAGGCGCATAATTAACAAGGCCCGTGCGCGGTTTGCACTGGCCGAAGAGCGCCGGGAAGCATTGCGCCTGCGGGAACTGGACAGGATGAAAATAAAATTTATCACCAACCTTAGCCACGAATTCAGAACACCGCTGGCGCTAATTCTTTCGCCGGCAAATAAGCTTGTTCGTACCGCAGTGGGGCCGGTGCAAAAACACATGGGCATTATGATTGAACGTAATGCTAAAAGGCTGCTTCACCTGGTAAACCAATTGCTGGATATACGTAAAATGGAGGTGAATGAATTAAAAATACACATGGAGGAGGCTGATATAGCGCGGTTTATCAGGGAAACGGTAGCCTCTTTTGAGGATTTGTCTGAAGAAAGGGGTATTAGTTTAACATATAATTCCGATTTACAAGAGCTTTACGGGCTGTTTGATAAGGATAAGGTGGAACGTATAATGTTTAACCTTCTTTCAAATGCCTTTAAATTTACCCCTGCAGGCGGAAACATTGATGTGGCGTTAAACATTGTGGAAAAGGATGACAGCAGTGTTTTGCTTGAGCTGAAGGTGATAGACACTGGTATTGGTATACCTGCTAACATGCAGGGCAAAATATTTGATTCTTTTTTTCAGGCCGAACTGCCGGGCAATATGCCGGTTAAGGGTACGGGTATTGGCTTGGCTATTACAAAGGAGTTTACTGAGATGCATGGTGGCAGTATTTCTGTAGAAAGCACTTTGGGCAAAGGCAGTTGTTTTACCATACTGCTGCCTGTTACAGTGGTTACCAAAAGTGTGACAGCGGCATTGGGCGAAGAAGATTTTGATGCCGGGGCCAATGCGCAGCAGGTTGGTGATGCAGGCGAGGCTGAAACCACGCAGGCTGATGGGCCCGTTTACGCACAAATGCAAAACGGCAAAAAAATTAAGGTGCTTCTTGCCGAAGACGATGAAGATTTTAGGTTTTATCTGAAGGATAACCTCGCCCCGATTTTTAACATAGTGGAAGCTTCTAATGGCCGGGAAGGCTGGCAAAAAGCCCTTTCAGCTCACCCCGATCTTATTGTAAGCGATGTAAACATGCCTGTAATGGATGGGCTGGATTTTTGCAGGAAAATTAAGGGTGATGACAGGTTGCGGCACATACCAATAATACTGCTTACCGCCCTTACTGATGAAAAAGATCAGTTGGCCGCCCTTGGGGCAGGTGCCAACGATTTTATATCAAAACCCTTTAATGTGGAGATACTGGTTTCCCGCATTAAAAACCTGCTGCAATATAAAGGCACTGTGGCCCAGGCCTTTAAAAGGCGGATTGATATTGAGCCAACTGAAATGGAGGTTGATGAAACCGAACCGGATGAAGACTTTATGCGCCAGGCTGCGGTGATACTGGAAAAACACATTGCAAACCCAGATTTCTCAATAGAAAACTGGAGCAGGGAGATGCATTTAAGCAGAACAAGCCTGTATAAAAAAATTGTGGCATGCACAGGTTTAACCCCTATTGGGTTTGTACGTAGTTTTCGCTTAAAACGTTCGGCTCAGTTGCTGGAAAGCAGCCGCTACAATATTGCAGAAGTTGCATATATGGTTGGTTTTAATAATCCCAAATACTTTGCCCGCTATTTTAAAGAAGAGTTTGGTATGCTGCCAAGCGTTTACCAGGCCGAAAAGCGAAAGAAACAGTAATTAAATGCGGTTTAATAGTTTTATACCAATAAAGTAACAAAGCGGCACCCCCAATGCTAACATTTTAGTACCCTTATATGCAAGTTTTGGTACCCTCTTCAACATGGCAGCATTCTATTTTCGTTCCGCAAACGGCTGCACAGCCAAACGGGTAAAACCACCTCAGGTTACCGTTCTAAAAAATGCTACCAAAACGATTGGGTATGAAACCAAAAAAAAATCCGGCCAGGATTACATGCCTGGTGCCGGCCGCATTAGCATGTTTATTTGCTTTTAATGTTAAGGCCCAGTTGCCAGAAGCCCGGGTAATAGCGAGACAAATGACGGTTGGGTGGAACCTGGGCAACACACTTGAAGCCATTTGCGGCGAAACCACATGGGGCGGAGCTGTTACCACCCAAAAACTAATTGACTCAGTAAAAGCGGCGGGGTTTAATGCTGTGCGCTTACCCTGCGCGTGGGATTGCCATACCAGTAATGGCATAATAGACACGAATTGGATTGCCCGTGTGAAGCAGGTAGTTGACTATTGCATTAACGACAACATGTATGTGGTGCTTAACATACATTGGGACGGTGGCTGGCTTGAGAACAATGTTACCACTGCCGCACAGGCCTCGGTAAATGAGAAACAACAACGTTACTGGACACAAATTGCAAATTATTTTAAAGGGTATAACGGGTATTTGCTTTTTGCCAGTGCAAACGAACCCAATGTTCAGGATTCTAAAGGCATGCAGGTTTTGCTTTCTTATCACCAAACATTTATTAATGCAGTACGGGCAACCGGTGGCAATAACACCTCCCGCACACTTATAATACAGGGGCCCTCTGCCGATATTGACAAAACGAATACATTAATGAAAACGCTGCCATACGACCCTGCCACCGGCCGACTGATTGTTGAAATACACTACTATACCCCTTACCAGTTTTGCCTTATGGATGCAGACCAAAGCTGGGGTAACATGTTTTATTATTGGGGCAAAGGCTACCACTCGTTAACCGGTGTTACACGCAACGCCATTTGGGGCGAGGAGGCCAGCCTCGACAGCAGTTTTAGCCTTATGAAAGCCAGGTTTGTTGATAAAGGCATACCCGTTATTATTGGAGAATATGCAGCCGAAAAACGCAGCCTCAGCCCTCCGGCAGATGAGGCGCTTCATCTTGCCTCACGCCTGTATTTTTACCAATACCTGGTAAATTCGGCCAAAGCTAAAGGCATGATACCCTTTTGTTGGGATACCAACATGGGCATTTTTAACAGGGGTGCCGATACAGTAACAGACCGGGCCGTTATTAACGCCATTAACCGCGGTGCAAATGCTGCTTATAGTGCACCTTAACAACTGCGCCAGCAACTAATTGGCCAACAGCATTACTTAAAAGC
This sequence comes from uncultured Parafilimonas sp., assembly GCA_964598675.1. Classification (GTDB taxonomy): domain Bacteria; phylum Bacteroidota; class Bacteroidia; order Chitinophagales; family Chitinophagaceae; genus JABDFW01. Next base: position 1,283 of record CAZRDD010000316.1, on the reverse strand, counting down.
CAGCGGCTATGCTGTTGGCGTAGTGCCCTGCGGCAGTTATTGCAACCAAAAGGGCTTTTAAAAACCTTATATGCAAAAGGCTGCAGGTAGCCCTGGCCTATGAATGTGCAGTGCAATGTTATACTCGCAGGGTTGCTGTGTTTATTTTTATTGCCGGTGCAAAAAAGCCCGGGCAAGTTTGTGCTTAGCTGCTTAAAACAGTTTTGTACCCCTAAAATAACAAAACAATACCCTTTATGCTAACATTTTAGCACCCTCAATTGACAGTTTAGCTACCCTGGCTGCTCTGTGTGCTGTTTATTTTTGAATTGTCTTAATAATCGCTTGGCTTGCGCATCCCTTCTTCTGCCGCAGTACCCACCGGTTTAAAAAAGTGACACCAAAACGATGCATATGAAAAGAAAAATTAAAAAACTATTGGCTCTAAACCTATGGGCCAGCCTGCTTTTATGTATGGTTGCCGCAACAGTAACCGCGCAGGTTTCTCCCGCTTCAAAAACAACATCCTCTAAACAAATCTCGGGCAAGGTGGTGGTGGCGCCTGGTGATAAGCCGCTTGAAGGAGCCACCGTGCTGGTAAAAGGCACCGGGTATGCTACCCAAACCGACAAAAACGGGGTATATACCATTACTGCAAAGGAAGGGGATATACTTATTATTAGCTATGTTGGTTATGCACCGCAGGAAGTTAAAGTAGGCTCCAAAACGCAGCTTAATGTACGTTTTGAGGAAACAGATGGCAACAAACTGGGCGATGTTGTGGTAATTGGCTATGGAAAGGTGCGCAGAAAAGATGTTACCGGCTCCATAAGCTCCATCTCAGGCGATGAGCTGCGTAAAACGCTGCCAACCACGTTTGACCAGGCCCTGCAGGGCAAGGTAGCTGGTGTTGTGGTGCAGCAGGTATCCGGCCAGCCAGGTGGCGGGGTGTCTATACAGGTGCGGGGGGTATCTTCCATCAGCGGTACCAATTCGCCCTTGTTTGTTATTGACGGGGTAATCATTCCTGCCCCCAGCGATCCCGGTGGCGGTTCCAACCCGCTTAACACAATCAACCCTTCTGAAATTGAGTCAATTGATGTGTTAAAAGATGCCTCGGCAACCGCCATTTATGGTTCGCAGGCAACCAACGGGGTAATAGTTATTACAACAAAAAGAGGTAAGGCTGGTGCCCCGCAAATAAATTATGATGGATACGGTGGCTACCAGGAGCTGCCTAAAAAAATGGCTGTGGTAAATTTACAACAGTTTGCAAGCTTGTTAAATGCAAGGGCAGTAGCATG
>CAZRDD010000315.1:0-6233 GCA_964598675.1 uncultured Parafilimonas sp. | reverse complement strand
CCCTGCTACAAACAGCTTTACACGGTTTACCCATAATGATAAAGACAACACCTCGCTATCTGATAATTCGGTAGGCTGTTTGGAAAACGCCCCCGGTGGCCTGTTGTGGGCAGGCACCCGCACTGGCGGATTAAACCTTTTAAACCCGGCAAACGGCAAATGTGTGCACTACCTGCATTCTGAGGCAAATGCCAACAGTCTGGCACTTAACAGTGTATTATCAATGGCGGCAGATACCAGCGGGCAACTATGGATAGGTACCGAAAATGGAGGGCTTAGTATTTTTAATTATGCCAATAATAGTTTTTACAATTACCAGCAGGACGATATAGACTTTAACAGCCTGAGCAATAATTCTATCTATTCCCTTTACCGGGACAGGCAAAACAACATGTGGGTAGGCACCTACAGCGGTGGTATTAACTTTTACAGCATTGATGCCAACCAATTTTTACACTTTAGGCACAATTCATCGGCCAACAGCCTTAGTAATAACAGCGTACTTGGCATGAAGCAAATTAGCAACGGCACCATTGGCATGGTTACAGATGGGGGTGGCCTTAATATTTACGACCCTAAAAAAAATAAATTCACCATTTATAAACACAATAACAGCCCCTCCTCCATCAGCAGCAATTATATACTTTCTATCGAAGAAGATACGGAACAAAATTTATGGATAGGTACTATTGATTCAGGAATATCCATCCTTAACCTTAATACCAATACATTCAGCCAATTAAAACATGATTCAAAAATAGAAAGCAGCCTGGGCAACGACAATGTTTGTGCCCTTAAAATGGATGATGAGAATAATTTTTGGGTGGGTACATACGGATATGGCTTAGACTTTTACGACCATAACACAAAAAAATTTACACACTACAGGTATAACCCAAAAGACACCAACAGCATTAGCAGCGACCGTATTTGGAGTATTTTTGATAACCGGGCGGAAGGTGTAATGTGGGTTGGCACCTTTGAGTCGGGGCTTAATCTGGTAAATAAACGCACCCATAAAATTACCCGCCTGCGGCACGATGCTGCAGATGCGCAAAGCCTTAGCGATGACAGGATAAACGCCATCTTTCAGGACCATAAAGGCAATATATGGGTATGCACATCCTATGGCCTAAATTACTGGAACAAGGGTACCCATAGCTTTAAAAGCTATTTTATGAAGGATGGGTTGCCCAATAACATCATATTCAGCATACAGGAAGATGAAAAACATCATTTTTGGATAAGCACCAACAAAGGCATTTCGGAATTTAACCCGGTTACACAAAAATTTACAAATTTTACGGAGGCCGAAGGCGTTCAGTCTAACGAATTTAATGCAGACTGCGCAGTAAAAGCCACTGACGGCACCCTATATTTTGGCGGTATAAACGGGTTTAACGCGTTTAACCCGGCCAACATTAAAAAAAGTGGCTTTGACCCTCCCCTGTTAATTACCGGCTTTGAAATTTATAATGAGGAAGTACAGATAGAAAAAGATGCCAACCACCCATCCCCGCTTAAAAAAAGCATTTCAGAAACCGACAGCATTACGCTGCCATATAACCATTACGTGCTTTCTTTTGAATTTGCATCACTCAATTACAGCGCCCAGCAAAAAAAACAATACAGCTACATGCTGGAAAATTTTGATAAAGACTGGAGCAGCTTTAGCGACAGGCGTTTAGCAACTTACACCAACCTGGACCCCGGCACATATACCTTAAAAGTAAGAGGGCTAAAAAACGATGGTACAGCATCAGCAAAAATTACCCAACTGGTAATAATAATTGTACCCCCTTACTGGATGACTGTTTGGTTTAAAGCATTGGTATTTTTAGCCTTATTTGCAACAGTGCTTTTATTGGTGCGTATGCGTGTAAGAAGGGTAAAAAAACAAAACGAAGCTTTGGAACAACTTGTTAAAGAAAGAACGGAAAAGCTGGCCATATCTAACCAGCTGGAGCATAAAGCCCGTATGGAGGCAGAACAGGCAAACCGTGCCAAAAGCGCCTTTCTGGCTGCCATGAGCCACGAAATACGTACCCCCATGAACGGTGTAATGGGTATGGCTGACCTGCTGGCAGGCACCAGCCTTGACGACGAACAACAACACTTTGTACAAACCATATTAACCAGCGGAGATGCCCTGTTGCATGTTATAAACGATATACTTGATTTTTCTAAGATAGAATCGGGGAAAATGGACCTCGATTATGTCGATTTTAACCTGCGCACCTGTGTTGAAGAAGTGCTTGACCTTTTTGCAGGCAAAGCCGCAGAAGCAGGGCTTGACCTTTTGTACGAAATTGCCCCCGCTTTGCCCGAACACATTATGGGCGACAATTTACGGTTACGGCAAATTTTAATGAACCTGGTGGGCAATGCCATTAAGTTTACACAAAAGGGCGAAGTTTTTATAAAAGTATATCCCGAAAAAGTGCAGGGGGAAGATATAACCATTGGTTTTTCGGTAATTGACACAGGCATTGGCATAACAGAGGAGCAGCAGCAAAAGCTTTTTAAAGCTTTCTCACAGGTAGATGGCTCCTCTACCCGCCGGTACTCTGGTACTGGCCTGGGGCTTGTAATATGCCAAAAACTGGTACACCTTATGCACGGCGAAATTAACCTGGCCAGCCGCGAGGGCCAGGGCAGTGAGTTTAAGTTTACCATAAGAACCAAACAGGGCAATATTGTTGAAACCCCTAAAACCACGGAAAGGCTTGAAGGGATAGAAGGTAAAAAAGTGCTGATTGTTGATGATAATAAAACCAACGTAACCATACTGTATAACCAGCTTAAACAATGGCAACTGGAGGCGCTTAGTGCTTCCTCAGGGCCCGAAGCATTGGCAGTACTTGAGCAAAACACCAATATTGCTCTTGTTATTACCGATATGCACATGCCGGGTATGGACGGCATAACCCTGGCAGGTAATATAAAACAGCGCCAGGCATCATTGCCCATTATACTCTTAAGTTCCGTTGGCGATGAAGCCCATAAAAATCATGCAGCGCTTTTTACTGCAGTACTTACAAAACCCGTTAAACAAAAAACGCTGCAAGAGTATGTTTTTAACGCGCTCAATCAGCAAAAAAAGCAACCAGCTAAACAAGGCTTAAACAATCAAGTTGGGGCTAAACTGGCGCAAAAATACCCGTTAAGCATTTTATTGGCCGAAGATGATACTATTAATCAATTGGTGGCTGTTACCATGCTTGGTAAAATGGGTTATACCCTGGCCGTAGCCGATAACGGGCTTATTGCATTTAATATGTGGCAGCAGCACCATTACCAGGTAATACTGATGGATATGCAAATGCCGGGCATGGATGGTATTGATACTACATTGAAAATAAGACAAAGCGGGGGGCCGCAGCCAATTATTATTGCTATGACGGCAAATGCAATGCAGGGCGATAGGGAAAAATGCTTTGAAGCTGGCATGAACGATTATATTACCAAGCCCGTTAACCAAAACGATATAGCAACCGCGCTTGAAAAATGGGCGCAAGTAATAAGCCGTGATGGCAATACTAATGCTACGGCTGAATAGCCTTTTATTGCCCTGCTTATTGCGTTAAATGGCAAAACTGGCCTAAATGCCTGCCGCGCATGTATATTAATGCGCCTTTAACCAAAAACATTGCGCCATACCCTTTGCAGTTGCTATTTTAGCATAATGCAAATTGAATTAAAGCAGGTAGTGCCTGTACCGCTTAAAGATAAATTTATGCAGCGGCCATCGGGCGTATGGAACACAGGGGTAACTTTTGGCCAGGGCGAGTTTATTAAAATAAAAGCCCCCAGCGGCACGGGTAAAACCACGTTGGTACACATACTGTATAAGCTGCGCAGCGATTATGAGGGGAAAATACTGCTGGATGGTAATGAAGCGAGCAATATTAACGATGATAACCTTGCCTTGCTAAGGCAAAACAAGTTGAGTATCATTTTTCAGGACCTGAGGCTTTTTGCCAACCTTACCGCCCGGGAGAATATTGAGCTGAAAAGAGTGCTTCAAAAACCATATTGCGAAACCGCCGTGATTGACGAAATGGCCGCAGCCCTGGGCGTAACCCATATATTAAACCAGCGTGCCGGGCTTTGCAGCTATGGCGAGCAGCAACGTATAGCCATCATCCGCGCATTGGTACAGCCCTTTAACTGGCTTATTATGGATGAGCCTTTCAGCCACCTTGACCATGCAAATATTGCTAAAGCCGCTGCCCTTATACAACAGGAATGTAATAAACGAGGGGCAGGGTTTATACTTACCGACCTTGACGACGACAGCCATTTTGCTTACACAAGGCAGTTATTGCTTTAACAACACGTAAATACTGCTTTGCAGGCTGTTTACCCTTATTTACAAAACACAAACCTTTATGCTTTATATACTGCTAAAAAAACTTATAAAAGCAAGTGCGGGGCGCAGCCGCTTTATTATGGCGGTGCTTGGCCTTAGTATTTCATTATTGCTAATATTCTCGGCAGTACAGCTCGAAGCCAACTACAACGATATATTGAACAGCAAGGTTAACAAGGATAGTATTGCCAATTTTTTAGTTATTAACAAAGAGGTTACGGGTGGTACTGCATCAACAACCTTAACCGATGCCGAAATAGCCGACCTTAAAAAACAGCCGTTTGTTGAGCAAACAGGCCTGCTTACCCCTGGCCGGTTTAAAGTATCCGCCCAGGGGGCCAGCAACAGCATCCCTTTTTCCACCGATTTCTTTTTTGAGAGTGTGCCGGATGATTTTATTGATGTTAAAAGCACGCAGTGGAAATGGGATGATAACTCCACCTACATACCCATGATTGTACCCAATATGTTTTTAACCATGTACAATTTTGGGTTTGCCCCATCACAAGGGCTGCCGCAGCTATCGCCGGAGCTGGTTAAAAGCCTGCCGTTACAAATTACCATTGCAGGGCCCACAGGCAATGTAAGTTACTTTGGCAAAGTAGTGGGTTTTAGCGACAGAATATCATCGGTGCTGGTACCACAGCCTTTTATGGATTGGGCCAACAATAAATTTGGTACCAGCGCCGCCACAAAACCAAGCCGCATAATTATTAAGACAAAAGACCCAGGCGACCCTTTATTAACGGACTATTTAAAAGCGCATGGGCTAACAACGGATACAGATAAAACACGCTTTAGCAAACTTAGAAAAACGGTTGACCTGGTAGTAAATTTTTCGTGGATAACAGGCGCGGTTATGTTGCTGTTTGCGCTGCTTATTTTTACGCTGTTTATACAGCTTACCATAGCCACTGCAAAGGAGGAAATTTACCTGCTTATAACGCTTGGCACAGGCCCCGGCCAGTTAAGGCGTTTTTTAATGAAGCAATTTTTCCCTTCAAATATTATTATAACAATTGTAGTGCTGGCCATACTTAGCGGTATGCAGGTATGGTTACAGCATTTTTTGCAAAAACAATACATTTATGTAAACCCGTTTTTATCAGTTTACACGCTTGGGGCAGGTTTGCTGATACTGGCGGTTTTATGGCTGGTAAATTTCACCACCATCAATAAATATGTACGGCATAAATAAATACAACCAGGCATTCCCGGTATAGCCCCTTTGTAATAAAAAGCAAAGCCACTGCGCAGCAATTTTTTGTTACGCAGTGGCTTGTTAAAATATAAAAGCAGCAACTATTTTATAGGGTCATTTTCCGCGTCTTCATCGCCTTCTTCCTCATCATCAAAATCTTCCTCATCGTATTCAATTTCGTTAAATCCCCAATCATCGTCGTCATCTTCAAAAAGGTCTTCATATTCTGCCACCTGCGCCTCTGTTAATTCTTCAATTATCTCAAAAAAAGCATCGTCTTTCTTCTTCCAGGCAGTGGTTTCTACTTCATCAATCTGTAGTATTAAAAACGTTTTTGCTGTTTCAAGTACAGCTTGTACCAGTGTTATTGGTCCGCCTTCGGTTTCCTGTATCAGGTAGTAGTGGTCCAGTTCCAGGTTTGCATAAGTTGCCATACAATTAATTTTACTTCAAAGGTCATTATTTAAATATCAACAAACACAAAATGCTGTATTAACCCTTTATTAATTAGGTATAAGGGTTGTTCCTTTTTTCGTAACCAATGGTGGTGGCTGGCCCGTGGCCGCTGTACACAACGGTTTCATCGGGCAGTGTGTACAATTGCTCATAAATGCTTTTAAGCAATTGCTGTTCGTTTCCTCCCGGCAGGTCGGCCCTGCC
>CAZRDD010000314.1:0-6234 GCA_964598675.1 uncultured Parafilimonas sp. | reverse complement strand
GGGTTATGTGCATATTTTTTCCAGGTGCGGCCACCGTTAAAACTGTAAGCAAGGTGCTGGCTTTGGTTGGTATCAGTATGGCCTGTATAAATAGCCACCATTGGTACGGGGCCGCCGGGCTTGGCAAAACCGGAGGTATTATTGTTATCTACCACGCAAGTGCCCGAAAATATCATTATCCCATTTTCTTCTTTAATAGCTATAGGCAGGTGTTGCCAATGTACAAGGTCTTTACTTATGGCGTGCCCCCACGTCATGTGGCCCCATTTGTTTTCAAACGGGTTGTGCTGGTAAAACAGGTGATACTCCCCATTATAGTAAACGAGGCCGTTGGGGTCGTTCGTCCAGTTAACGGCTGGCGAAAAATGGAACTGTGGTCTGTATGTTTCGCGGTAAGTTGGGGTTTGTGCTTTTGCAGTAACGCACAAAAAGGCTGCTCCAGCAAGTAGTAGCATCTGTTTCATCAGCAATTTGTTTTAATAGTATGCAGCCTGGGGCAATACCTTTCTAAAGCTACTGTTCAATCCATTGCCTGCACCGCATCCGTGTTTAAAAATACAACTTTATATATTCGCAGTAAGCCTGTGTGCAAAAGGTATGCGGTAAAGTTTTACCTTTTACTGCCTCCTGGGGTTACCCGGTACTACATAACTGTTACTTGCCAGGCAAGGAGAACACTACATACGCATCGCCCGACTTTTTATGCAGCTTGCCGCCACCGCAGGCAATCACCACATACTCTTTTCCATCCACCTCGTAAACACTTGGCGTGGCAAAGCCACCAGCGGGTAAATCAGTCTCCCACAATAGCTCACCAGTACGTTTGTTAAACGCGCGAAATTTAGCATCGCTGGTAGCGGCAATAAACAATAACCCGCCTGCGGTTATGGCAGGGCCTCCGTAATTCTCCGTGCCGGAGTGTATGCCTTTGGCTTTTAGTTCAGGGTAATCACCTAAGGTATCTTTCCAAACAAACTGCCCGGTGTTAAGGTCTATCGCATTAAGTGTACCCCAGGGTGGCGATACCGCCGGGTAGCCCTCTTTGGTAAGGAATTTATTGTATCCCGTGGCTGAATAAGGCAGCTTCCAGTAAGGGTCTTCTACTTTTACAGGGGGCACAAAGTGCTGCTGCTGGTCTGCCTTTATATCGAGTATAAAACTCGCCAGGGCATTTTTTTCTCCATCGCTAAGTTGCTTAAAGGCAGGCATCATCCTACGCCCCGCGCTAAGCAAACCGGTAAACTGCTGCTTGTTGTATTTTTTGTTTACGTTAATCAAGGTGGGGTAATTACCGCTGCCCTGCCGTTGCGGCCCGTGGCAGCCCATGCAGGTGCTCGTATATAAACGCATGCCTGCCTGCAGGTTGTTTTCGTTGCCTTTGGCTGGCTCGTTTACAGCGTTTACCATGGTGAGTATCCAGGGCATTTCGTTGGAGTTTACGTACAGTATGCCGGTTTGGGGGTCGTAGCCTGGCCCGCCATATTCGCCGCCACCGTCAAACCCCGGAAAAATAACAGTGCCTTCTTTTGAAGGCGGGTTAAACATATTGCCCGTTTTATACCCTGCAAGCCGCTTTTTTATGTCCTGGTAGCTGTCGTCAGGTACCAGCTTGTTAAGGTCCTGCTCTGTAAGTATTTGCCTTGCAAAAGGTTTTGGCAATTGCGGCACCGGCTGTGTTGGCCAGGGCTTCTCCCCTGCCAGTTCCGACTGCTGTGGCACCGCCACTTCATCCACCGGGTATAAAGGCTCGCCGGTTTCCCTGTTCAGCACAAAAACAAATCCTGTTTTACAACTTTGGGCCACCGCATCTATTTTTTTACCATCCTTATTAAGGGTAACCAATGCCGGTGGGGATGAAAGGTCTTTATCCCAAATATCGTGGTGCATGGTTTGAAAATGCCATTTCAGCTTGCCCGTTGCTGCATCTATAGCCAGTACACTATTGGCATACAAGCCTTTGCCCAGCCGTTTGCCCCCATAAAAATCATACGATGCCGAGCCGGTTGAACCGAACACCAGCCCTCTTTCCTCGTCTAAACTAAAGCCGCTCCATACATTAGCCCCGCCAATATGCTTCCAGGCTTCTTTATCGTCCCAGGTTTCGTAGCCGGGTTCGCCGGGCTGAGGTATGGTATGAAAAATCCAGCGCAGCTTGCCGGTATGTACATCGTATGCGCGTATATGGCCAGGGGCGGCAGCCGCTTCCTCTGCAACACGGTCGCCAAGAATAATTACATCTTTATAAATAATGCCTGGGGTGGTAGTAGCAATGTATAAATCTTTAACGTCCCGGCCCAGGTCGTTGTGCAGGTCTAATAAGCCACCATCCGCAAACGACGTTACAGGTTTACCGGTTACAGCATCAATACAGTACAGCGAGCTGCTGGCAGCATAAAATATACGCTTATCATTTTTACCATCGGTATAATAGGTAACTCCACGGCATACATTCATTAAAAAATAACCCAGCCCTTTTGCCGCATTGTTGGCAGTATCCACCGGGTCGAACACCCATTTTTGTATGCCCGTGGCGGCATCCACCGCAAACAATTTTAATTTGGGGCTAACGCCATACATCACCCCATCCACAATAATAGGGTTTACCTGTATCTGGGTCATGTTGTCGTTGTCGCCGGTATGGTATTGCCAGGCCACCTGCAGGTTGTGCACATTGCTGGTATCTATTTGAGTTAATGCTGAATAATGGGTGTTTTGCTTACTGCCGCCATAATTACTCCACTGGGTAAACGGTGCATTGCCGTTACCAGCATGATGGTTGGTATTGGTTGTATTACAGGATAAAAATAAGTAAATGGTAAGGGTAAAAAACAGGAACGTTTTGGTTATCAACTTCATGATGGCAGTATTTAGGATAAAAATAATGTAAATGCGTTTGTTATTGAGTAAAAAGAAACATTATTCTCATGTATTTATTTTCGCAGAAGTAATCAAAACGCATACTATTATGATGGAAATATTGATGTTTTTTTAACATAACAGGGAAAATATTAGCACTAAAAATTACCATTATTTACATATTTAAGCTTTATATTTACCGCTTAAACAGTTTTTTTCTTATTCTTTTTTACCATACAACACCCCCAATAAAACGTGAAGGCACTACATGTTGAAATAACCAATGAACTGCAAACCCACATAGCAGTAGTTAAAAGGGATGAAGAATACTCAAAATCCCCGTTTCATTACCACCCGGAACTGGAATTGGTGTATATAAAAGAAGGCTACGGCAACCGGATTATTGGTGATAAGCTTGATAGCTTTACTGCCGGGGATATGGTTTTTTTGGGGTCGAACCTGCCGCATGTATGGCTTAACGATGAGATTTTTTACAAAGGGTTTAAATACCTGCGTTCAAAAAGCATTGTTGTATATTTTAACAAGGATGTTTTTTCAAAAGGGTTTTATCAATTAAAGGAAAGCGGTAAGATTAACGATTTTTTTCTGAGGGCTGGCAGGGGTATTAAAATTACCGGCAAAACCATGCAGAAAGTTGCGGAGAAAATGGAGACGCTGGTAGATATGCAGGGGTTTGACAGAATTATTGGGTTGATGGAAATATTGCATACGCTTTCCACCTCGAAGGATATTGAATACCTGGCCAATGAGTTGTACAACGGGGTGATACTGCAAAGCAAGCCTGACAGACTTAGCGAGGTGTACTCCTACATTTCCAACAACTTTTTTAAGGATATTTCGCTGGAACATATTGCCAAGGTGGCCAACCTTACCCCGCCTGCATTTTGCAGGCTGTTTAAACAGCGCACCAACAAACATTTTATTGAATATTTAAATGAGGTGCGTATATCCAAAGCCTGTAAATACCTGCTGGAAAGCAACCTGAATATCTCCGAAATTGCTTTTAACTGCGGCTATAAAACACTGTCTAACTTCAACAAGATATTTAAAAAAAGCACCGGCCTGTCGCCCAAAGAATACAGGCAGAAGGCTGCCTTATAATTTTTAACCCTTTTATAAACTAATCAACCGGCGAAAGCCGGTTGATTAGTTTATACACTTTAGTGGTTGGCGAAATGCCTTGCAAAAAGTTAGTCTTTAGCTGTTAAGGTTTAATCAAGCGTTTTAACCCCTTTGATAGTTGTTTCGGTAGTAAGGTTTAGGTCTAAAGCAATTACCTCGTTGTAGCCCTTCTTTAACCAGGTGGCCGGACAGTACAATCTTTTTTGTGGGCCAACATTCCAGTAGCGCCCAAGGTTGTGGCCGTTAACCCATAAAACGCCTTTTTTAAAGTTGCTTACATCCAGGTAAGTATCGGCTGTTGCTTCAAGGGTAAAGCCGCCTTTAAAAAACACGCCATTTTGCCCGGATACAGGTAATTGGGTGGCTTTAAGCGTTGCAATAAACTTATCATCTACCGGTAATTTAAACATCTGCCAGTCCATGAGGGTCATGCCGTTTAAAGTAACCCTGTCTGTAATGCCTTTGCGGTCAATCATGTATTGTGCAAAATTAATATGCCCCATCGCCTCCACTAAAATATCAAGCTGGGGGTCTTTCACATCTGTTTTAGGCAGAGTTACTGTCCAGTTACCACCATCCCTGTACACGGAATCAATCAGCACGCCATTAAGGAAAACCAGGGCAAAATCGTGCGGCTCGGTTATGGTTAGCTTGCCGCTTTTATGGCCAATAAGTTTTGTGCGGTACAGCATAAAGCCACTGCCCTGGTCAAACGCCTCCATTGGGCGGGGCTGAGGGCTGTATATGGGTGCTGGCAAATGTTGCCAAATGCTTGTAAACGGCTGCATGGTAAAGGCGGGTATTTCCGTAACAGGTATAGCTGCCGGTATTTCAGGCAGTTTGTAACCAACATAATTGTTTATCAGGTTGCGTATAGCATAATACTTTGGCGCGGCCAGGCCCTGCTCGGTAATGGGGGCATCATAATCATAACTGGTAACATCTGGCTGGTATTGCACCGGGTTAAACGCATTTGCCCCGGCAGTAAACCCAAAATTGGTACCACCATGCACCACATACAGGTTAAAGGAGCGCTTATGCTGTAACAGGTAGCGCATTTCGGCCAGTACGCCGGTATCGGTGCGTTGCCAGTCTTCCTTCCAGTGGGTAAGCCAGCCGGGGTAAGTTTCGCCGCTAAATGCTGGTACGTTGGGGTTGTGTTTTTGGGCAGTGGCAAAATCGCCATCGCTGCCGCCACTGTCAAGGCCAATGGCAGCGCCATCAACATTGCCCGCATCCAGCATAAAATCGGTAGGGCCATCACTGGTATAAAAAGGCACTTTAATGCCGTCTTTCACCCATAAATCGCGCAGTGCTTTTAAATAGGTTTTGTCATTGCCATAGCTGCCATACTCATTTTCTACCTGTACCATTAAAATGGGGCCGCCGCTGGTACATTGCAGCGGGGCAACTTCTTTAGCCAGGCGGTTAATATACCTGGTAGCGGCAGCCATATAACGGCTATCCATACAACGTACTTTTATATCGGGTATCTTTAACAGGTAAGAAGGCAGGCCGCCAAAATCCCATTCGGCGCATACATACGGGCCTGGGCGAAGCAGTACCCATAACCCTTCCTGTTTGCAAAGCTTAATAAAAGCAGCTATATCGTGGTTATCGGTACTAAAATCAAATACACCGGGTGAGGTTTCGTGGTAGTTCCAAAATACATAGGCTGCAATGGTATTACAGCCCATGGCTTTGGCCATGCGTATACGCTGTTGCCAGTACGCGCGCGGTATACGGGCCGGGTGCATCTCGCCCGAAATAATTTGAAATGGTTTGCCATCCAGTAAAAAATCTCCTTTACTAAGGGCGAAAACATGTTTTTCCTGGGCATGAACTGCCCCCGAAAGGCATAACATCAAACTCGCTACTTTTACAGCTTTGCCTGTACTGGCACAAAATTTTTGAACGATATTTTTATTTAACATTTTACTCTTTTTAAGCCTTAATTTTTGTTCGTATAAATACGCGTTATCTTTTAAACAATGGCTACAGCCCATCTATTTTAAACCTCAATACTTCAACGGCTTCCTTCAACCTTGAAACGATGATGTACATATAACCATTGTACAGCATGGTGTGTGGGTAGCCGTACTGGCCATCTTTATACAAACCGTCTTTTTTCATTTTATAGGGCTTGTCTGCAATTACATAGTTTTTATCAAAAAGCACCCCGTCTTTGGAGGTGGATAGCACCAGCGGCATGCGTTCGTGGCGGTGCAGCGTATC
>CAZRDD010000313.1:0-6261 GCA_964598675.1 uncultured Parafilimonas sp. | reverse complement strand
TATGGTGCAATGGGTGGCATGATAACCACTATTGAAGATTTTAGTAAATATGTAGCCCTGCATCTTTCCGCATGGCCACCCAGTGATGATAAAGAAACGGGCCCTGTTAAACGCAGCAGCCTGCGCGAAATGCAGCAGCCTTGGAACATAAGCACCTTTAATGCACAGTTTAAATATCCGTCCGGCAGGGCATGCCCCGTTGTTGGAGCTTATTGTTATGGGCTTGGCTGGCTTAAAGATTGCGAGGGCCGCGAATATGTGGGCCACAGCGGTGGCCTGCCCGGTTTTGGCAGCCAATGGCGTATTTTGCCCAATTACGGTATTGGCATTATCAGTTTTGCCAACCTTACCTACGCCAACGCAGGGCTTATAAATTTACAGGTGCTTGATACATTGATAGCATTGGCCAACCTTAAGCCAAGGCAACTGGTGGCATCCTCTATTTTAAACCAGCGGAAGAATGAGTTGATAAAACTGTTGCCGGGTTGGGATAATGCTGCTGCTACCGGCATATTTGCCCAGAATTTTTTTATGGATTATTTTCCTGATTCGTTAAGAAAAGAGGCTGCCGCTATTTTTAACAAGGCTGGCAAAATAGTTTCGGTAAAAGAGCTGGTGCCCGAAAATGGGTTGCGTGGTTATTTTATTATGGAAGGTGAGCACACCAATATTAAGGTAAGTTTTACCTTAACGCCAGAAAACCCTGCACTGATACAGGAGTACCATATTGAAGAAAGCCCCCTGTAATAAGCCGTTTTTTTTGATTTACTAAAACACAACTGCATACCATGAAAAATGTATTGTTTGCACTGGTAATGATAATGCCCTTTTGCATAAATGCACAAAATGCTTCAACAACAAAAGTGTTGCTGGTTAACCCGCCGGAAACCGATGCGGCTGCGGTAACCATGCACAGCCCGCATGTGGCTTTGTATAATACTGGTGTACCTACAAACCATAAATTGTTTTTAATGATTGTTGGCACTGGCGGGGCCGCCACCGATATGCGGCCTGTTGACAGCCTGGCGGCTACCTTTGGTTACCACGCCATAAGCCTTGATTATAAAAACAATGTAATAACCACTGTATGCAACAACAGTGCAGACAGTGCCTGCTTCGACCATTTCAGGCAGGAAATAATGTTTGGTACGCCCGTAAGCGATTCAGTAAACGTAGATTCGGCCAACAGTATTATTAACCGGTTTCAAAAGCTGCTGGCATACCTTGTAAAAGCCGACCCTCAGGGTGGGTGGGATGATTTTTATAAAAATGGCAAAATTAAGTGGGAGAATATTGCCGTTGGCGGCCACTCGCAAGGGGCTGGCCATTCGGCTTTTATTGCCAAACATTACAAATTGTACAAGGCCCTTATTTTCTCCGGCCCGCAGGATTACCGGGTGGCTTTTAATTCGCCCGCATTATGGTTATCGGGTAAATCGGCCACACCCATAAACAGGTATTATGCCTTTCTGCATATTAACGACCAGTATGTTTCTGCCAGGCAACTGGCCAACTGTGCGGTACTAATGCATACCGCAGTGCCAGACTCGCTGATGGTGCAGCCGGGTGTGCCACTGGTTACCAGCAGGCATATACTGGTAAACTCCATGCCCAACGTAAATGCACATATGTCAACCCTGCTGCTTGACTTTAAAAATGTGTGGGAGTATATGCTTAAACCTTAGTGGCAGCAAGAGCAGTGTAGAGCATGTTTTTTCAAGATAAAAGGTTTCAAGATAAATCCTTGTTTCCTGCTGCCAACCTTTACTGGATTGTTTTGATATTTTGCTGTTCAGGCATTTCTCCTTTTACCGCTTTTTTGTCTGAAGCTTGTTATGACAGGTTATAATAGTCTAATATTTTTTAGAATAATTGGGGTATCAGCCAACATAAACAGGGCCGCAAATTTTGCGGCCCTGTAAGTATAAATACGGTTGTGTGTTTGGTTTATTTATCCCACCAAACACGGCTGCTCATTTTATCGCCATTGCTTAATCCTGCAACTGCGGCACTGTAATTCGCTGCGTTGGTGGCAACTTCTGTTACGGGGTAGGTAAAACGCCTGGGTATGGCCCCGTTTGTTACATTGCCGGGGTAGGCCTTTACAGGCGTAAGCACGGGGTAGCCGCTGCGGCGCCAGTTGGCCCATGCCTCATATTCATCCATAAAGCAGGCCACCCAGTATTGTGTGTTTAGCTGGTTAATAGCGTCCCCTGCATTGTAGGGGTTTGCTGCCAGGTAGTTGGTAATAGCCGCTTGCGAAATGCCTTGCAGGGGCGCTGGGCTGGCATTTACAAACTGTGCAATCTGGCCCATTTGGTTCATGCCAGCCGTTACGCCTGCTGCATACAACGTGGCTGCATCTGCTGTTATCCATCCCCTTTGTGCAGCCTCTGCCTCCAAAAACGCAGTTTCGGCATACGTTAAAAAGAAGGTAGGCGCATCCATACGGGCGTATGTATTGCGGTTTACAATGGAGTAAGCGTTTTGGCTGCCGGGGTAACCGGGTGCTTTGGTAATATCAAAAACGCCACCTGCATTGTCGTAACCATTGGGCTGCCCCAACTGGTTTGCATATGTGGTATCGCCCAGGTCATCTGTATTGGTGGGGTCGGATGATATTGTGCCGAAGTAAGGCAAACGGGGGTCGCTTGTGTTTTTAAGGTATTTTACAAAAGTGGCGCTAAGGCGCGATGCGTTGGCATCAACCCCATCCAGCACCAGCCCGTTGCCATTAACGGTTGGTGTACCCGAAGCTTCTGTTTGGTGCGATAAAATGGCATTGTCGTCATTGCTTTCAAAAACACCACCAGCATAAGCAATGGCTGCCCATTTTTGTGCACTGGCAGCATCCACTTTAACCATGCGCATAGCCAAACGCAGCATTTCAGAATAAGCAAACTGTGTCCATTTTGCTACGTCACCACCGTAAATAAAATCTGACGCGCCAACGGTATTGGCTGCACTGGCATCAAGGTTTTTGGCAGCTTCCTGCAGCTCGTTAAGCATATCGGCATAAATATCCTGTTGCTTATCGTATTTGGGGGAGGTGATGCCCGAAATATACCCCAGTCCTGCTTCGCTGTAGGGTATATCGCCATACATGTCTGTAAGCCGTTGAAACATAAACACTTTAAATATACGGGCTATGTTGTACAGGTTGGTTTGTGTTGCATCGGTTTTGGTATGATAAATTACCTCAACAATGTTTTTTACAGGGTCGGTAAAATTTTGGTCCCAGTAAGCGGAGTTATACCCAGAGTTATAGGTGTATTTATCACCCGCCCAATACCCTGTGGTTGAGGAAAGGTGCTGCACCATACAGCTTGCATAAATAAGGTTATTGCGCCAGTCTTCATACGCATTAGCATCGCTGTTGCCGGAGGTGATTAATTCGGCCGAGCTAAAAAGCAAAGCATAGTTCATATTGGCCGAAGTAAGATGCTCCGGGTCGGTATTAATGGCCTGGAAGTTTTTAGAACAGCCAGATAATATTGTGATGACTGATAATATTTGAAATAATTTATTCTTCATACTGATGAGTTTTGTGATGATAGCAACTTAAAATTTTACATTGAGGTTTACACCGTAACTTCTTACAGGCGGATAACCTGAAAGCTCAAGCCCTTGCCCGTTGGAGGAGTTGTAGTTTGATTCCGGGTCAATGTTAGGCGTATGTTTTAGCAACGTAGCCAGGTTGCGGGCCACAATTGATACGGTGAACGCCTTTACAAAACCGTTCTTTAACAGGGCGGCAGGTACCGTGTATGATAAAGCAAGCGACCTTAACTTTATAAAACTGGC
This sequence comes from uncultured Parafilimonas sp., assembly GCA_964598675.1. Lineage (GTDB taxonomy): Bacteria > Bacteroidota > Bacteroidia > Chitinophagales > Chitinophagaceae > JABDFW01. The sequence continues at coordinate 2,457 of CAZRDD010000313.1, read as the reverse complement.
ATCGTATAAAAACTCCTCGGTAATGTGGTCTGCACCGTAGGATATATCGTTAAAATATGTTGATGCAGTTACCGCAGTAGTGTTAACTGAACCATCTTCGGTTACCCCTTTGCCTATAAAGCCTGTTCCCCTGCCCTGCAAGGTGTTTTTGTGCATACCATCACCATACAGAATAAGGTTTGTACCCGAAAATAATTTGGCACCCAGTTTATAATCAATCAAAAAGTTTAATGCAAAGGCTTTGTAATGAAACTCATTGCTTAAACCACCTGTTACTTTATACACGCCAGAACCCAGGGGTACAACATTGGCTGTACGCAAAGGCTCGCCTGGTAATATGCCCGCATCGGGGTTGGTATTGTAAACAATATTGCCTTTTGCATCGCGTATGTATTTGTAGCCCATAATCTGGCCATAAGGCAGCCCTACAACGTTGCTTACATTAACAGCATCGCCATTGCGGGGTTCAGCGCCATCAATTACAAGGCTTGGTGCGCCGCCAAGGTCAAGCACCTTGCTGTTGTTATAGCCAAAATTCCATGACACATTCCAGCTAAAGTTTTTTGTTTTAACTGGTATGCCTGTAATTAAAAACTCAATACCAGTGTTGCGCAGCTTACCTACATTTATGGTGTTGCCCGTGTAGCCAGATGTGCCACTTATGGTTACCGGCACAATATCATCCTTGGTGTTTTTGGTATATACAGCCATATCAAGCACCAGGCGATCGTGCAAAAAGCTTACGTTAAGGCCAATTTCCTGTTCAGAAATATTTACAGGCTTTAAAAAGGAGTTGGGTATGGTACCTGCATTTACGTAGGCCAGCGATTGGCTGTTGAGTGTGTACCCCTGCAGGCCATACGTAAGCACGTTCTGGTAAGGGCTGGCGGCACCGGTGTTTGAACTTTGTGCGTAAGAAGCCCTTAGTTTACCAAAACTTATCCAGGATGGCAGGTGCAGCACATCAGAAAACACAAAGCTGCCCGATACGGATGGGTAAAACTGGGTGTTGGTTTTTATGAACAATGGCGAAAACCAGTCGTTACGGCCAGTGGCCGTTAGAAACAGGTAATTTTTATAGGCAAAATCTACACTGCCATATAGTGAGTTAACCCTGCTGTGGCTGTAGTCGTACGAGAATGGCCTGTTGGCTATGTTGTTAGAACTGTAAAAGAAAGGGATGGTAAAAGGGCCGCCACTCATGCCATAGGAAGTGTACAGATTATCCTGGGAGTTGCCGCCCACGTTAGCATTTATGGTTAACTCCTTGGCCAGCTTTCTGTTTAAACCTACCTGGAAGCTGGTGTTAAGCTCCCGCTGGTTCGATTCTGAAAGGCTTAAATTACCGCCGTTGTTGTTGGAGTATTGCACACCATTGGGTGTAACTATACGGGTATCAATTATATAACCATCGCGGGTTACCTGCCCCTGTACATATAGCCAGTCAAGCAGGTTGTATTTTAAGGTTACAGCTCCTGTAAGCCTGTTACGGCTGGTGCTGTTTTGGTATTGATAGGCGATGAAATAGGGGTTTTCAAAATAAATGTCCTGCGAGCCTGGCAGCAGTTCATTTCTTTTTGAATCCACCTGCGGTTTTAACCACCGTATATCAAAAGTGTTGGCAACAAACTGGTTTGAGGCAATAAGGTTGCCCGGCGCATCGGAGAAGGATGCACGGTTTTTAACCAGCTCAAATATATAGTTGGCGGTTAAAGTTAGCAGCAGCTTGTTGGTAACATTATAAGCACTGTTGAAATTGAGCCCCTGTTGCTGCATGGTTGAGTTGGGTATGTTGCTGCCCAAATACAGGTCCGACAGGCCAAGGCGAAAATGCCCTTTATCATTACTGCCGCTTAGCGATAAGGAAGCCTGGTTGGTTAACCCTGTATTGTAAAAGTTTTTATAATTATCCTTTGCAGCATTGTATTTATAGGATTGCCCCAGAAAGTTAACCGCATCCGATCCATCTATTTTTGCACCCCAGCTTGATTCTGCGGTGGCATTAGCGGCATCGGCAGTCATTGGTTTTACCCCTTGTAAACCCTGGCCGTATACATACTGGTAGTCTCTTGTGTCAACAATATTGCTTGCTGTAAAATTATTGTTCAGTTCAACCCCTATGCCTTTTGATTTTGCGCCCGACTTGGTAGTAATTAAAATGGCACCGTTACCACCACGGTATCCATAAAGAGCAGCGGCTGCTACGCCTTTAAGTACCTGTATGCTCTCTATATCATCGGGGTTAATGTTGGAGAGGCCATCGCCAAAGTCGGCACCGCCCCACATACCAGCGCTGCCCTGGTTACTGTGGTCGTAAGGCACACCATCAATAACGTACAAAGGCTGGTTATCGCCCTGCAGGGATGAGTTACCCCTGATGATAATACGGCTGCTGCCGGAGGGACCGGTTGCAACACCCGCCACACTTACGCCTGCCACCATACCCGTTAACGCATT
>CAZRDD010000312.1:0-6279 GCA_964598675.1 uncultured Parafilimonas sp. | reverse complement strand
AGTTACCGTTTACATAACCATTATCTTTTGTCCAGGTATGGTAATGCATGGTTTGATTTTGGCCGCCATCGTACCAGTTGCCCCCCCTTGCAGGCATAATACCTTCATCGGTGCTGTATGTTTGCTGAAAGAAGTATTCAACGGCGTAGTTACCCCTTAATGCTACATAAGCGGGGCCTGATGCTGAAAGAAACTGTGCAGAATCCTGCGGAAAAACATCAGGAGTTAGTTCTGTTGTAACCGGTACATCCAGTTTATGACAGGATGATACAATGCCCAGCAGTAATACCGGGATATATATATATTGAAATAACTTTTTCATACTGTTTTTTTACGTGTTTAATTAGAAACTTACGTTTACCCCTAATAAATAAGTGCGCGTTTTTGGATAAAAGTTGTTGTAATCAACCCCTGGCGCTATACCGCCCTGGTTAACTTCGGGGTCCACCCCTTTAAACCCGGTAATAACAAAAAGGTTATTTACCGATGCATACACCTTAAGCGTTTTAATGTACGGGCTTATTTTTTTGAAGCTGTAACCAAGTGTGGCATTATCAAAACGCAGGTAGCTGCCACTTTCAATAAACCGGGATGAATACTTGTACACGTTAGGATCGGATATAGACTCGTTGCCTGCATCTACCAATATGTTTGAATACTGTGCAGTGCTTGGGCGAAAAAGGTCGGCACGGGTGGCATTGAATATTTTATTACCAAATACGCCGCGCAGGAAGATGCTGAGATCGAAACCTTTGTAACGGAAGTTGTTAGACCAGCCTAACAGCAGTTTGGGCTGTGCATCACCCATATAGTGGTAATCGGTACCAATGGAGGGGCTGGTGGTTAACTTGCCATCGCCACCTACAAATTGCGATACCCCGGCGGCATTTTTGCCTGCATATTCCAAAGTAAAAAACTGGCCCACCGGTTTGCCTGCTTTCAATATTTGCAGGGTACTGCCCGACTGGCCACCACCTTCAGGGTCTGACAACATTACTGAGTCGCCACCCTGGAAAAGCGGGTTGGTAAGGCTGGTAATAACGTTTTTGTTATGTGCCAGGTTAAGGGTGGTATTCCAGGTAAAATCAGCTGTTTTAACGGCTGTGGCATTAAGGGTAAGTTCTATACCCTTGTTGCTCATGCTGCCACCGTTGGCAACAATGCTGCCCGCAGGTACCAGTATAGGGTCAACTTTATAGGAGTATATCATACCGGTGGTTTGTTTATCATACCACTCAATGCTACCCGAAATACGGCCTTTAAGTATGCTGAAGTCTACACCAATATTGGCGGTGGCTGTTTTCTCCCATTTAAGGCTTGGATTGGCTGCCTGTACCGGGCCATAAGCCCCTACCAGCGTGCCATTGTAATAATAAGTGCCCAGGCTGCCCGAGATAAACTGCGCCGTATAAGCATTAAAGCCCGATGCGTTACCGGTAACACCATAGCTGCCCCTTAATTTAAGCTCGCTGAAAAGGTTTTGGTTAGCCATAAACTTCTCCTGGCTTATGCGCCATGCAGCACCTACGGACGGGAAATAACCCCATTGGTTGCTGCTGCCAAATACAGAGCTTCCATCGCGGCGTACAGATACCTGTAAAAGGTATTTTTCATCGTAATTATAGTTTAAACGGCCAAAGTCGGATATGAGCTTTGTTTGCTGGTACACACCATCGCCGCCAAGGCCAATCTGGTAGCCTGAAAGGCCGTAAGGGTTGCTTAATGCAAGGTTATTGTAGCCTATATTATCCACCGGAAAATTGCTGGTGGTAACCTGGAAGCCATTGCCTATAACATTATCCTGCCATGAGTAGCCAACCACGGCATTTATGCCATGCAGGCCAAACTTGCGGTTCCAGGTAACGTATGTTTCAAGCAGCTTGCTGGTATTTTCGTACGATTTGCGGGTAGCCTGGCCATTTGCACCAAATGTTTGCTGCGAGTGGTAGCCGGTACCGGGGTCGGGGTTATCGTACATACCATTGTAATTTTTAGTAAAGTACGAGGTAAGGTAGCTGCCCTGCAGGGTTGTTGATTTAAGGTACGACACGTTAGCATCGTACTGCAAACCAAACGGCAGCTTAACCTGCACGCTAAAGTTGCCAATAAGGTTATTGTACTTATTGTTTAACTTACTGTTGTTAAGCATAGCAACCGGGTTGTAGTAGTTTTGGTTGCTAAGGTTTTCAAAGTATGTACCATCAGCATTTTTTACCGGCGACACAGGCAGGTACAACGCAGACTGCAGCAGTACGTTATTACGGTAAGCTATATCGTTTGCATTGCTGTTTGAGTTGGTTACATTAAGGCCAAACTTAACTTTATCGTTAAGGGCATACTGCTCAACAGCAAGCCGGCCTATCACACGCTCCAGCGAGCTGGTGTTTAATATACCTTCTTTATTAACATAGTTAACACTGGCACTGTAGCTGCCATGCTCGCCACCACCACTGAAAGAGATGTTGTGGTTGTGAGAGATGGCAGATGAACGTTCAACAGCGCTTTGCCAGTCGGTGTTGGCATTTTTATCATCAGCCGGCGAAAAAGCAAGGCTGTTTTTAGAAAGGAATGCGCGCAACTGTGTGGCGTTCATCATTTTTAACTGGTTAGATACCTTTTCCATACCCACATAGCCGTTGTACGCTACCTGCGACTGGCCTTTTTTACCGCGCTTGGTAGTTACCATTATAACGCCATTGGCGGCGCGGTTACCGTAAATAGCGGTAGCGGCAGCGTCTTTAAGCACATCAATAGTGGCTATATCGTCGGGGGCTATGGCAGCAATATCGGCACCGGGTATACCATCAATTACATAAAACGGCCCCTGCGAGCTGTTGATGGTTGATGTACCACGCAGCACCACTGCTGCGGGTGCGTTGGGGTCGCCACTGGCGGTAATGTTAAGGCCCGGCACTTTACCCTGTAACAACTGGCCCACATCCGTAATGGCACCTTTATTAAGGTCGTCTCCGTTTATGGTGCTAACAGCACTGGTCAGGGTTTTACGGGTTTGCTTGCCATAACCCACCACCACTACATCGCCCAGGGCCTTTTTAACTTCAGCCAGGCTAACACTAATAAAATTTTGCGCCCCTACCGGCACCTCCTTTGCCTCGTACCCAACGTACGAAAAAACAAGCACGTCCTCCGGCAAAACAGCTATGGTAAATTCGCCATCACTGTTGGTTGAAACGCCTTTTTTGCTATCCTTTATGGTTACACTAACACCGTTTAAAGGGGTGCCTCCTTCGGCTGAAACTACTTTACCCTTTACCTGTTTTGTGGGCGGCGGCGGCGGGGTGGCCTGCCTGCCATCATCTTTTAATTTTATAACAATTACGTGGTCAACTATGGCATAGGTAAGCAACTGGTTTTCAAGGCACAGTTTTAAAGCCTCTTCCAGCGTTACATTTTTTAAATCAACCGTTACTTTATCGGCTTTTTGTAAAAGCTCTGTTTTATACCAAAAGGAATACCCGCTTTGTTTTTCAATTTCCCTGAAAACTTTTTCGAGCGGTACGTTTTTAACAGCGAGGTTAATTTTTTGGGAGTAGCCTTTTGCACTTACCTGCATAAGTGTTACAAGCAATAAAAAAGCAGTTAACTTCATAACCAAAAATATTTTGGTGTGTAAAAAGCTTTGCTGAGGGCCAGGCATAGCTTTGCCAGGCCTCATTTTGAGAAAAGCAGCCAGTTTCATACTTTTGCTTTGTTTTGGGTTAACGAAAACAGTTCCTGAAATAATTGTTTAGTAAAAGTGTTAACTCAGATATTAGCCGGAGCGGTCGCAACGTTCCGGTTTTTTTTATGGGCTAACACAAGTTTTGGTTGTTTGTGTGTTGGTTTATTTTGCCATGCAGTTTGGTTTTATGATTTAACAATGATTTTTTTGCCGGTTATAGTAAAATGTATATCGCTCAGTTCCAATATTTTAAGTACCTGGCCCGCTGTTGAGTTGCGGGATACCTTGCCAGTAAAATGATCGGTTGTTATGGGGCCATCGTAGCTTACTTCTACATCGTACCAGCGGGCTATTTGCCGCATAATGGTTTCAATGCCTGCGTTGTTAAAAATAAACAGGTCGTTTTTCCACGCAACGGTTTCATCGGTATCTACATTATCCAGCACCTCTATGCCATTGGCCCCATTGTTTATTTTGGCCTGCTGCCCTGGTTTTATTACGGTGGTGCTGGCCCCGTTTAACACTTTAACCGAACCCTCCAGAAGGGTCGTTTTAACGGCAGCCTCATCCGCGTACGACATAACGTTAAAATGTGTGCCAAGCACCTGCACTTTTACGCCGCCTGCCTTTACTACAAAAGGCATTGCTTTGTTTTTGGCCACCTCAAAATATACTTCGCCTGTTATTTCCACATCGCGCTCCCTGCCTGTAAATGCTGCGGGAAACTTTATGCTTGAGGCTGCATTAAGCCATACCAGGCTGCCATCGGCCAGGGCTACCTGGTACTTGCCGCCCCTGGGGGTGGCTATGGTATTGTAACTAACCTGGCCAATGCCTGCATTTGCGCCGTTGTAGGCTATGCGGCCATCGCCCAGCTTAATAACTTTGGTGCTGCCCTGGTTTAGCAGGGTGCCGTTTTGCTGATCGTTAAGCACTACCACGCTCCCATCAGCCAGGGTTAGCGTGGCTTTGTTGCCACCGGGGGCTATATCGTTTTGTACGGTAGCCTTTGCCGTAGCCAGCTGGTTGTTTTTATTGTTGAAAAAGGCCACATAACCACCTGCGGCCAGTGCAAACAGTATAACTGCTGCGGCGGCCAGCCTTACCATAATGCTGTACTTGCGGGCTGGCATATTAACCGTTTTGGCAATAGCCTGCGCTTGCACTGCCTTGCGCATAGTTGCATTAAACATTTCCTCCTCCCCAACGCCTGCCTCCAGGCCACCAAAAGCTTTATCGGCCAGTTTTGCGCCTATTGCGGCATCAAGGGCATGTATGTTGCGGCCTGCCTTAATTTCGGCAAGCAAAAGCTCCAGCTGTGTTTTACTGATGCTTTCGTTCAAAAAACTTTCCACTAATTGTTCAAATTCCTGTTGCTCCATAACATGCCCCCGGGGCCGGACAGCAAATCCGGCTTCTGTTTTAAAAAAGGTTGAGAGAATACAATTACTAATAATGACGTTGCAGCAATTAAAAAGGGAGCGCCCTTGTTAAATTATTTTTACAAAATAATTATGCTTTGGTTAATAAAACAGTAAAACACTGATTATCAGCAGGTACGGCCCGGCCTGCTGCTGCAAATACTTGCGCAGCGTCACTATGGCCCTAACAATATAACTTTTAACGCTTTGGCGCGATATGCCCATTTGTGCGGCAATTTCCTCATGGCTCATATCGTTAAAACGGCTAAGGCGAAAGGCCATTTGCTGTTGTGCGGGCAATTTGCTTATGGCCAGGTGTATACTTTCTTCAAACTGTTTTGTTTCAACCTGGCGGGCGGGGTTGTAATCTTTTTCTTCAAAATACGCAGCCAGGTAATGGCTGTATTCGGTGGTTTGTACTTTTTGGCGCAGCCTGTCAATAATTAAATTACGGGCCGTTACATATAAAAAGGCTTCAAATTTGTTTACATCAACCAACCCGGTACGCTTAAGCCAAATTTGGGCAAATACATCCTGCGTTATATCTTCTGCCAGCTCGGGCAATTTTGTAAACATACAGGCCGTGGAGTATACCTGCCCCCAATAATGATTAAAAAGCAACCGGAAGGAAGCCTCGTTGCTGGCAGCAATATCAGCAAGCAACTCTTTCTCATTATGCAAAGGGGTATACAGCAAATGGGCAACATTTAATGGTAAAACGGTGAATTACCGCCAAATATCGAAAAATAAAAATAAAATACGCAATCAATAACGGTAAAGCCTGCTGCAAAAGGAATAACACAAGGGGCTAAAATTTTAAAGGCGGTTAGCGCAGATAATTATAACGGCAATTTTTATGCTATATCAGACGATGACCCGGAAATACTCTTTCTGTGATGGGTTTTTTATAGCAACGCAGCTGAATGGATGATGGTGATACCAGCAAAAATTTGGCCCGTATTGGTTGTTACCGGTAACGGTCAAATTTTTTAAAGAAACGAGGATGTCTCAAAAGTAAAATGAAGGCGCTCAGAATCTCATAAACGAAAAGAGGCTCCCACCCCCCCGAATAAAAAGAGGCTGCTCATTACTTTTGAGACAGCCTCGTTATTTCTAAATCTTGCCTCGTCCTGAAATAGGTTGACACAAAATAAGTGTAACCGTTATGAACACAGG
>CAZRDD010000311.1:0-6281 GCA_964598675.1 uncultured Parafilimonas sp. | reverse complement strand
CAGGGCCGATGCTGTTTTTGGTGCCGAAAAACCCACCTGGAAGTCAACCGCAGCCCTGCTGCCGTTACCGTTTTCTGAGTTGCAAAACAATCCACGCCTAGCACAAAACCCTGGTTATTAAAACACAAAAAATAAAAAGTATGAAAAAGAGTTATTTACTTACAAGCCTTGCCATTGCCTTTTCTGTGGCAGCTTTTTCGCAAGCAACATTATCGGGTACCACCCAAACAACGGTAGCTGCCAGCGCGGCAGCGGCACCGGCCAACAGGCTAAAACTTAGCGTGGCACAGCCTGTGGCAGGTAAAACATTCAGCTTTACCTATTCCGCCAAAAACTCCAAGCTGGAAGGGGTAAAAAAAATATCCGCAGCATTGTTTTATTACACCGGCAACGTTGTAAGCACTTATTATGCCAGCGACATTGCGCTTACCGCAAACGGTTTAAATGAATGGAAAGGCAGCGTAAACCTGCCCGACAGTGCCGTGGCCTTTGCCCTGCGCTTTAAAGCAGGCGAAAACCTGGATAACAACGATGGGCAAGGCTTTATTTACATTGCTAATAAAAATGGGGCGGTACCTGCTGGCGGTTATGGCGGTGCCGGGCTTTTGTACGGCAATGGCAGGTACACCTTTAACCTTAGCAATAAAACGGATACAGCCCTTGCACTGCTTGAAAAAGAGTTTGCCCTGCACCCGGAAAGCAAGGGTAAATATGCACGGGAGTACTATTACTTTTTATCATCGGCAAAAAAGCAGGCGGCTTACCCTCAATTTGAAGCCGATGCAGCCAAATTGCTGGCCCAGGCAAACCCCACTGCCGATGATTACAAAACGGCTGTGTTATTGTACAACCTTCAACGCAAACGCAAAGGAAGCGACTCGTTACTGGCGCTGGCTGCCGCTAAGTTTCCCCAGGGCGAGCTTGCCATACAGTACGATGAGAATAAATTTTACGAAATAAAGGACGTTGACAGCCTGGTGCAGTTTTACGACGCTTTTGTACAAAAATATCCGGCTTCAACCAACCCTAAAGACCCCGCCAGGCAAACAGCTACCTATTTTGCGGCATCGCTGGCATCAAAATATCTTGAAAACAAGCAGTATGAAAAAGCTGCTGCGTATGCTTCTAAAATTGATGAATCGGAGGCTGATTACAGGGGGTACATTTATAACAAAATTTCAGCACAGCTTATCAAAGAAAAAAACAACCCGGCTTTGGCCGAAAGCCTTGCAAGCCAGGCGATAGCTGCCGTTGAAAACGAACTGGCACACCCGGAAAAGTATAAACGCGAAAGCAGCACGCTATCTGACTGGAAGGAAGACATTAATAAATACTATTATTCAGCCTTTTTAGATAATTATGCCACGGTGCTTGCAGAAAAAAATGAGCCTGCAAAAGCACTTGCCTTACAACAAAAAGCCATTGAACTTGGTGGCGGTGAGCAACCCGCATTCAACGAGCATTATGTAAAATACCTTTTACAAACCGGCAACAAGCAAAAAGCCTACGAAAAGGAAGAAACTTACATACGCGAAGGGCAAGCTACTGATACGTTGAAGCAGTGGTTTAAAGAGGCCTACCTGGCCAAAAATGGTGCCAGCGCCGATGTTGCAGGCTACCTGGCCAAGCTTGAATCTGCCGCAAAAACTAAAATAAGAGAAGAAGCATTAAAGGCCAAAATTGACCTGCCTGCAAAAGACTTTGTTGCACCCGACCTTGCTGGTACCGATGTAAACCTGGCGGCCTTAAGGGGTAAAGTGGTGATAGTGGATTTTTGGGCTACCTGGTGCGGCCCCTGCAAAGCCTCTTTTCCCGGTATGCAAAAAGCAGTTAACAAATTTAAGAACGATACCAATGTAGTGTTTTTGTTTGTAGACACCTGGGAATCAGTTGGTGGTGAAGAACGCCATAAGCTGGTAAAGAAATTTATTACGGATAACAGCTACACCTTCAGGGTAGTGCTTGATAAGCTGGTTGACCTTGAAAAAAGGTCATACTCAGTGGTGGCTGATTATGGGGTAGATGGTATACCTACAAAATTTGTTATAAGCCCCGAAGGCAAAATAGTATTTAAGGCTGTAGGGTTTGATGGCAACGATGAAAAGTTGCTGAACGAAATATCCGCATACATTGATATAGCCAAAGGATAGGCATATTCAACCCATTTTTTTAAGAGGGGGCCTGTTAACAGCAGGCTCTCCTTTTTAAAAACTACCACCATGAAGAAAATATATACTGTTGCCGTAACAATTATAAGCCTTGCTGTTTGTGTAAGCAGCCATGCACAAACCCAAACAGTTGCCAATGGCCCTGCTTATGTGGCTGGTGCAGATGTTGCAAAAGATTTTTTACTAAAGGCGCAGGTAAAAAACACCGCATATTTTTTTGAGGCGCTAAACAAAATTTTGCTGTCAAAAAAATTAAATACCCTTTGTTATTTTGAAGTGCTGGATGAGAAAAAAGAAAATGGCTACACTTTGCTGCTGCTTAAATTTAGTGGCAATAAAAGTAATCTTAATACCATAATAAGCAAGTTAAACAACTATACAAACCTGCATATTAACATTACCCTAAACGGTTAAAAAACGCAAGTTTATTACACTTACGCAATGTTGCATATAACTTTTCCTGAGTGATCTAACATCTCTGTTTAAACAGTATACAGCTGCCATTGGGTTGCGACAGGCTATTAAAACAACGTTAAACCAGCGGTTAAGCTTAACATGTTAAAGAGCTCACGTAGCTTATATTAACACAAGAACCTGCCCCGTTTTAAAAAAGATTTATGACCCGCTGAATAAAGCCGGAGTTGTGCAGGCATTTTTTGTTGTTGCAAAAATGCACCTGGGTGAAAACGGCGGAAAATGCCCGATAAAAATAAGTTTGTATATTTAAGCCTGTAAGCGCTGCCTGCTAAAGTTATACCAACCTTAGGTGTTTATTAATATCACTAATCTGTTTTGCATGTAAAAACGAATGTAATGCAGTCTTGTTTTTTTCAGGTATTTCAACTAATCAACGAGCCAATTTTTGCTTCAATTTCATCAACTGCGATTTCTGCAAAGCGGCCGGCAAAAACTTCCAGCTCAATTTGATAGTTGCTGGGGGATTGGTCCACTGGCACCATGCAGGTAATGCGCAACAACGGCTTGTTGCCATACACGATTTTAAACGGCCTGGTATTATATGATTACAAGGATTATGGCTTTGAAGGAGGAATTGAAGATTGTGCCGAAGCGAAGGGAAACGCGCCTGCTTCGGTGAAATATGGCCAAAGGGGTTACAACGTTGTACGACACCTGTTCTGGTAAAGCGGGGAAGCTGCAGAACTACTAAGTAAAGGGGCTAACAGCCTCTTTTTCATTTACAGAAACATATGGTGAGTGGTTGTTTTTGTTGGCTGCAAGTGCAGTTTAGCTGTACAAACATTTTGCATCCGGCCCCTTTAATTAAAGCGAAAATGCCTTAATTTTTCTTTTAGAAATCCTCAAAATTTTCCATTGAGAAAATCTATGAGACGGTTTTTGGCATGCCGCAAAATATTCTTTTTCAAGTCATTGTACTGGTTGTTCGAACCCAGTCGTCCCGACAAGTTAAAAGAGCCTGTAAATAATTAATTTACGGGCTCTCTTCATTTTCTGCGTACCTGGGCCTTATGGCTCAAAACCAAAAGTTTTGGGGGTAAGGTATGAATGATATCATGTACGGAAGCAGTTGTAAACAAGATAAATTAAGGGATAGAAGCGCTAAAATTTATTTGCTTATGCAATTTTACACCTGCTTTTGTGCTTCACCCTGTAATGGCCGGAATGCCTGTTTGCAGTGGTATTTAAGGATGCAGACGACACTAACCCATTATTAGGGAGAGCAGATATTCGCCGGAAATAATAACAATACAATTTTCAGAAAATTACAATTTTTGGCCTTCTCAATAAATCAAATCGACTTAGGAGGTGAAACCGCTGTAACTCAATAGTTACAATGCTTTCAAACAATTTTATTTTTTAACAACGCACTGCTGATGATAAAATGTAATGCCTAAAAAGGCATTTTAACAAGCGCCCTACAACAGGCCGTATTTTTCAATCAGTTTATCTTTTTGATTCCTGGCTACGGGCAATTCTGTTTTGTTTATCATGGTAAGTGTGTAGTTTAACCGGTTTAAATGCTTTACCTTGTTAAGGTTTATAATGTATTGACGGTGTATTCTTAAAAAATGGCTTTCCTCCAATAAATCCTGCACATCTTTTAAGGTTTTGGATATTATTAAAACTGAATCGTCGGTAAGTACCAGCCGTGTATAGTTATTACTGGCTTCCGCGTACATAATATCGTTCAAATCAATAAACGATATGCCTGTTTGGGTAGAGATAGCTATTTTGTTAAGCATGCCACCCCTTATTTGGTTTTGTAGCTGGGTTAATTGTAACAAGCCTGGCCTTATGCTGTTTTCGGCTTTTTCAACAGCCTCTTTCAGCTCGTTTATCTCAATAGGTTTAACCAAATAATCAAGGGCATTAAACTTAAAAGCCTTTAGTGCAAACTGGTTATATGCTGTAATAAATATTACTGCAAAATTAAGCGGCATTAACTGCCGCAAAAACTCAAACCCGCTAATAACAGGCATTTCAATATCCAAAAAAACCAAATCAGGTTTAAATACCTCTATTTCGTTTAGCGCTTTGGCAGGGTTTGTAAAAGCCATGATATTGGTTATTTGCGGGCAATGTTTTGAAAGTTGTATTTGCAGCAGGCTTACTGCATCTGCTTCATCATCTAATATCATTGCTTTAAATCCATTCATAGTAAGGGTATTTTTATGGTTACCAACGTTCCTGCGGGTATATTATCGGTATCGGTTAAATCGGTTATGTAAATCTCTGCATTGCTTTTATATTTTTCATTTAAAAGCCTTATCCTGTCTTCGGTAATTTTAGTGCCGTGCGATTTATGTATAACCGCTGCTTTACTTTTAAATTCGGCAGCCCTGGCCCTGCCAACGCCATCATCTTTTACAGTAACAACCAGGTGTTGCTTATTGTTTGATAAAGAAAAATGAATATCAATGGTGCCGCCTTCTTCTTTTGGCATAAGCCCGTGCCAGATGGCATTTTCAACAAAAGGCTGAATAAGTAAAGGGGGTATTTCAATAAAACTAATATCAATATTGCCATCCACCTGTATGTTGTATTTCAGCTTTTGCTTAACCCGCATGCCCTCCAGCTCAATATATAAATTCAACAGTTTAATTTCCTTGGCCAGGTCAATATTTTCGGCCTGGCTGCTGTCAAGCATGCCTCTTATCAGTTGCGAAAATTTTGTAAGATACAACGAGGCCGCTTCGGTATCGTGCTGCTCGGTATACAGTTTTATGGAGTTAAGGCAATTAAAAATAAAGTGAGGGTTCATTTGCGACCGCAATGCCGAAAAAGTAACCTCATTCACTTTTTGTTTATATTCTGCATCTTTCAATTGCTTCTCTGCTTTTTCCTTAGCCAGTTCGTTTTTTAAATGTACACTTTTTGCGTTTATACGAAAAGTTATAAGGCATACAATAAGTACCATAAATACAAATGCAATTATTAAATACAACCATTGCTGTTTTATGGTAAGCTGGCTTAATTTTTTTTCTTTCCCCAGCACGTTTAATTGGTCTTTTTGTATTTGGTTTAAATAGTTTGCAGAATCCTGCTGCAGTGCAAACTCATACTCAACCTGGTGCCGGGTTATTTCCTTATCCTTTTCAATATTAATGGTACTGTCGTTATAGCTTGAATATAATTTATAATCGTCAAGTGCCTGTTTATAATTACCTTGTTGGGCATGTATGTTAGATAATGCTCTATAAAAACTGGTAAGCCACATCCAGCTATGCTGGCTTAATAACAAACCTGTTGCTTTTGTTAAATACCCCGAAGCCTTGTTTAAGAGAACGCTTTTTGTTTCATGTAAAGCATCTTCTTCTAAAACCTGCCCTTTTTTTTCTTCTGCCATTTCAAGGTAAACCTGGCCTGTTTTACCAAGGTGAATGCCGGTGGATAAAATTGCAATGCTGGTATTTAGCCCCTTGTACATTTCAATGGCTTTTTGATAATACAAAATTGCCAGGTTGTATTGCTTTTTGGCTTTATAAGTATCTCCCAAAACATCATAAGTATCGGCAAGGTCATCCTTATCGCCCAGTTGTTCAAAAGTTTTCAATCCCTGCAATTCATACTGCAGTGCGGTGTCGTAACTGCCTGCTCTTGTATAAATGTCGCCCATTTTTACAATTACATAAG
>CAZRDD010000310.1:0-6282 GCA_964598675.1 uncultured Parafilimonas sp. | reverse complement strand
GGCTGCCGGGCATTGCTGATGTGGACACGGCGGTTGATAAATACCCTGCCCTGCCTTTTTTAGACTGCACACAGCCCATTACCCTGCGCAACAATCTTTTTTACTGCACCCATGGCTGGGATATTGACCTTGATGATGGCTCAACCAACTACCATATTTACAACAACCTTTGCCTTAACGGCGGCCTTAAACTGCGCGAAGGCTTTGGCCGGGTGGTTGAAAACAATATACTGGTTAACAACTCCTTTCACCCGCATGTTTGGTACCGCAAAAGCAACGATATTTTCCGGCATAACATTGTAAGTACAAACTATGCACCCATTGGTATAAACGTTTGGGGCAAGGAGGTTAACAACAACTTTTTTATGCTGAAAAACGCGCTGGAGGAAGCCCATAACAATCATACAGACAGCAGCAGCCGTTATGGCGACCCTGCTTTTGTTAACCCTGCTGCTAACAATTACAGCGTTGCAAACACCTCGCCCGCATTGGGTGTTGGTTTTAAAAACTTTAGCATGGATTCCTTTGGTGTAGTTAGCCCCGCGCTTAAAGCAAAAGCAGCCAGGCCACCTGCGCCGGGGTTGAAGTTTGTACAAACATTAAAGCATGGCGAAACCGTTAGCTGGATGGGGGCCAGCCTTAAAAACATTGAAGGGCTGGGCGAACGTTCTGCCGCGGGTTTGTTTAATGAAAACGGTGTACTGGTGGTTGCTGTGGCGGCGGGCAGCCTTGCTGAAAAAAGCGGGTTACAGCATGGCGATGTTATAATTACCATAAACAGCAAACCTGTAAACAATGTGGCCGAATTTTTAGCCGCCGTGCAATCCATAAACTGGATGGGCAGCACCGATGCCGGTATTATACGCAACCAACAGGCTAAACAGGTAAAGTTATTATTGAAGTAAGGAGAAAATTGGTTGTAGCTGCTTTTATTTTACCAATAAAGACATTGTTTTTTAGAACGCTTTATAAGCAGCAAAATTTGCGCTGCTTGTTATACAAAAGTATGAGGCGACAAGACTACACGTTAATTTGTTTTCTTCTGCGGAGTACAATAACTATGATGCCAATAACAATAACAGGTACAATAAAAACGGCCATTGTTTTATGCCTATTCTTTATTGGGAAACGGCCAAACAGTCTTTCTTGCCTATGCACTTTTGCCGCAAGGTATCGTGCGGGTGTTTCTTCAATTTCCTTAACCATTTTCAAAAAAGGCCAAGCGCGAAAAAAACAACCGGCACAGGTTTCAACAGTTGCCTTTTTTTGTTTCACAATTTCAAGCAGGCGCTCTTCCTCATCTGTTAAAGTATAGCCAGCACCAACCAATGCCCGGTAGCCTTCTATCGCATATAACTGCCGCTCTGCAATGGGCGATATCAACCATTTTCTTATGGCTGCAATATCACTAATTGCCAGCATTGAATCTAATTGCACCTGGCCTTCAGGAGCCATACCTCCCACCCCGCACACTTGCCCGTAAACGTCCTGGGTAAAAAGCTCTTTTTCAATCAGTGTATCGTGGTATGTTGTAAAATATGCACCTTTAAAATCAGCATACGCCTGCTTATTTTTCAGAAATACAATCGTATCATCATATCCGTGCCAGGTACTGTCTCCTCCCCTCTTATACTTTGTAATACAATAGTCATAATAAAATATTTCGCCGTCATGCTCCAGCAGTCTTATAGTATAATTATTTACATTTCCACCCTCAGCCATTATATAAGGTACCAACTCCGTCATCTTTACAACTGCCTGTTGATAACCGGGCATAATTTCGTTTAAAATCACCCATTCTTTACTAAGGTTAGGATTGCCTTTTGCAGTATCAATAAAAGCAGTAAATGCAGCAAAATTTTTATCAGCAAGTAGTTTTACAAAATTCCCGTTTTGTTGTGCGTAACAATTTTTGACTAACAACAACATTATAAAGGCCAGCTTCTTCATGTAAGGTTGAATATTGTTGTAATCTAAAACTATGTTACTTTAAAACCAAAAAATCATAAGCGCCCACTTAGTTAGCAACAAATACCAACCAATTATATAACCGCATATTTTTTAAGGGTTGTGTATAATGACAGTCTTTATTTACCCCATCACTTCCAGCCCCTTTACCCTCTCCTTATAGGCTTCGGGTAGTATAGCATTTTTCAATACCCATTGCAGGTTAAACAGGCGGGCAAGTTTGTACAACTGCACCACGGGCCACAGCAGTGGTAACTGTATAAGGGCAAGTTGTTTACGCGCAATAGCGGGTACCAGCAATACCTGCACCTGCTTCAGCAACAGGTAACGTATAAACCCCAGGTGCTTTTTATACTGCTGGTAAAGGTGTTTGGTAAAAGGGCTGTTCACAAGGTTTTGCTGTAAATGCTGTTGGCGCATGGTAAGCCAGTCATTATAATTCAATGGCAAGCCCGGTATGCCCATACGCTGGCCTATGGTATAAAACACGGTAAAAACCTCCTCCTTTTCGGCGGTGGTCAGGGCGCGCTCCAGCAACTCATACGCCCGTATGGAATAATCTATCAGCATAAACAACACATCCCGGTAAGCCCAGGCAGGTATCTGCTTGCCGCGCTGCGCCTCCACCCCTTTATGTATGGCTGTAATGCTGTCAATAGCCGCCAGGGCCTGCTCCTCAGCAGCAAATACAATTTTTTGGGAGTAAGCCACCGTGCTAAACAACCTTTCCAGCGGGTTGGCAGGCAGGCGGCCCGTAAAATACAGCCAGTCAACCGCTTTATTTAAGGCAAACTCGGCCGATGCACCCGCAAATACAAACAATATGGTATCGGCGTTGCCCCAAATCTTTCGCACAATATTGTCTTCGGCTACAAATGCTTTCATGGCAAGGGTTTTAGTCGGTACCGGTTATTAAATGCTTTTGTTTTTTATGGGCCAGTTTTTCAAGCGCTGCCACCAGCATCATACCTAAGGTGTACATAAGCATATCCACCCACGAGAAACTGTTGCCCAACAATATGTTGGCCAGTGGCGAGTGCTTTAGCCCCAGTACAGCCACCAGTTTAAAATATTGCGAAACCTCCACCAGGTAAGCGGTTATCAATACCCCTGTTACTGCTTTTTTGACGGTAATATTTACAAACGTTTTTACAAAACAATACATCAATATCACCACCAAAAAATCGCCGCCAAAGGGCCTTATCACGGCATCGTGCAGGCAGGCACCTATAAACACCTCGGTGGCAAACAACAACAGGGTTAAAACGAAATATATTTTATTAAACCGAAGTCTTTCTTTCATAAAAAGCACTTTGTATTACAAAGTAACTTTTAAAATTACAACACTCCAAATAAATAATAAGTGTATGATCGTTCTCAGGCACATTACTGTTCGCGATCATAACAAACGGGTTGCTGTATAAATAACTTTGCAATGCTTGTACCCATGTTATTCGTCGGCGAGCCATACAAAAGGGTAAACCATTGCCCATTAAAATACCACATTTAAACATATAGCCATGCAAAAGCTTGACCTCAAAAAAACATATTCCCAACTTTACAAAGCGTTGCTTAATAAACCAGTGTTTGTAACCGTGCCACCCTTGCAATACCTGGTGGTTGATGGCCATGGCGACCCCAATCATTCGCAGCTTTTCCAGGATGCAACGGCAGCCCTGTTTAGCCTGGCGTATACCATTAAGTTCATGGTAAAAAAAGGGTCGCAGGCGGTAGATTATGGTGTAATGCCCCTGGAAGGCCTTTGGTGGGCTGACGATATGCGCCTGTTTTCGGCAGAAGACAAATCCAACTGGAAGTGGAGTATCATGATTATGCAGCCCCCATTTATCACCCAACAAACTGTAACCGAAGCCAAAGCCCTTGCTGCACAAAAAAAGCAGCTTCCGCAGCTTGAAAACATAAGACTTGAAACGATGGAGGAAGGCCTTTGTGCCCAGGTATTGCACATTGGCCCCTACAGTGCCGAAGGGCCAACCATTGAAAACCTGCACAGATTTATTAAGGACAACGGCTATACCCTTAGCGGCAAACACCGCGAAATTTACATTGGCGATGTGCGCCGCTCAGCACCGGAAAAACTAAAAACCATAATACGCCAGCCCATAACAAAATAAACGTTTTAAAGCCTGGCCAAAAGGTGTACAAAAACCAACCCTTGCAGGTTTAATGTTTACACAGCGTTAGTTGTTGCAGCATGTTTACCATTATCTTTATTGCCGCTAAATACAATGTTGTATGAAAAAAATAATGGTTGCGTTTGTTATTGCTATTGCCACAGTTACGGGTACGCAGGCACAGGTGGCTGCAAGGCATAACCTGGTGTTTGATACGCTGGCAGCCCGTTGGGACGAAGCAATACCCCAGGGCAATGGCATGCTCGGCTCACTGGTTTGGCAAAAAGGGGGCAAGCTGCGCCTGAGCCTTGACAGGGCCGACCTGTGGGATGAACGCCCCGCCATTGACCTTACCAAATTTAACTACAAATGGGTGCAACAGCATGTTGCCAGTAAAGATTACGACACCGTGCATACCTTGGGCGACGACCCTTATGAGGCGATGCCCTACCCTACCAAAATACCGGCCGGTGCGCTTGAGTTTGATGTGGCCCCGCTGGGCAAAATACAGCAGGTAAAGCTGGATGTTGCCACTGCATTGTGTACCGTAACTTTTGCCAACGGCGTGGTGTTTAACCATTATATACATGCCACCGCCAATACGGGCTATTTTGGTTTTGAACATTTACCCACTGCACAGGTTATACCTCAATTAATAATACCGGGTTACAACAATGCAGCCAACAGCACGGTGGGCAATAGTGTTGAAGGCCAGGGCCTGCAACGCTTAGGCTACCCTAAAGGCACGGTAACAAAAACAGAAGGCCGTATACTGTACCACCAGCCTACCACCGGTAACAACTACTACGAAATACTGGTTACCTGGCAGGTATTGCCAGGCCACAGGTATATTGGGCAATGGACCATTACCAGCAACCAAAAAGCGGTACTGCCTGCGCTTAGTGCCACGGCAAAAGAACCTACCGGCTGGGATACGCATGCCGCCTGGTGGAAAAAATTCTGGCAGCAGTCGTTTGTTACCCTGCCCGATACCGTTTTGGAAAAACAGTATTACCTGGAGATGTATAAACTTGGCTGCGTGGCCCGCAAAGGGGCACCGGCTATTACCCTGCAGGCTGTCTGGACGGCTGATAACGGCAGCCTGCCACCGTGGAAGGGCGATTTTCACCATGACCTTAATACCGAACTTAGTTACTGGCCCTGCTACACCGGCAACCACCTTACCGAAGCGGCCACCTACACCGATTGGCTGTGGGGCGTACGCAACCAGCACAAACAGTTTACCAGCCAGTATTTTGGCGTGCCGGGCCTGGCGGTGCCGGGTGTTACCACCCTTACGGGTAAGGCAATGGGGGGATGGATACAGTATTCCCTCTCGCCTTCCACCGCGGCATGGGTGGCGCAGCATTTTTACTGGCAGTGGAAGTACAGCATGGATGCTGACTTTTTGCGGCAGAAAGCCTACCCCTTCCTGCACGATGCGGCTGTATTTGTAGAGAACATCACTACCCTGCGGGATGGCGTACGGGAAGCCCCGCTAAGTACCAGCCCCGAATACAACGACAACCGGCTGAGCGCCTGGTTTAGCCATACCACCAATTACGACCTTAGCCTGTACCGCTTTGCCCTTACCGCCGCCGCCGAGGCTGCCACTGCCATGCACCTGCCTGCAGAAGCCGCACACTGGCAAAGCATTGCCCGGCAGTTGCCCGCTTTTAATGTAAATGAAACCGGGCTTACCATTGCCCCCGGCCAAAACCTTGACGAAAGCCACCGGCACCTGGCACAACTAATGGCAGTGTACCCCATTGCCCAACTGGATATTAACAACCCGGCAGACAAGGTAATTATTGATAAATCGCTGCGGCAACTGGAGGCCAAAGGCACCCGTAACTGGTGCGGTTACAGCTTTAGCTGGGCGGCATGCGTATATGCCAGGGCGCACGAAGCCGATAGCGCCGTTAAGCAACTGCAGATTTTTGCCAATAACTTTTGCTCCATAAACAGCTTTCATCTTAATGGCGACCAAAAGGGCGGGCAATACTCCAGCTTTACTTACCGCCCCTTTACGCTGGAAGGCAATTTTGCCTATGCCCAGGGCGTGCACGAGCTGCTGCTGCAAAGCAAAAACGGGTATATTGAGATTTTTCCCGCCGTACCGCAAAGCTGGCAAAACGTATCATTTACCAAGCTGCGTGCCGAGGGCGCTTTTATTATA